>JAYVCA010000139.1:0-4763 GCA_043750135.1 Chloroflexota bacterium
GGCTGAGGACCTTCTTCGCGCTTCAGGCTGCGGTCGCGTCGGCCTTCGATCCCGCCTGCGCGACTGCCGGCAGGCGCACCGTGACCACGGTCCCCCGGGGAGCGCGGGGACCGAGAGCGATCGAGCCGCCGTGGCGCTCGACGATCCACTTCGCGATGGAGAGCCCAAGTCCCGTCCCGGCGGGATCGAGGTGCTTCGCCTCCTCGCCGCGGTAAAATCGCTCGAAGGCGCGCGCCGTTGTCTCTGCGCTGATCCCGATCCCTTCGTCCTCGACCACCAGCACCGACTCGCTGCCGTCGCACCGCAGTGAGAGCTGTACGGTCCCATCGTCTGGGGTGTAGGACAGGGCGTTGTCGGTGAGGATCAGGGCCAGCTGCTTGAGCCGATCGCGCTCCCCCAGCACAACGCCCCCCTCGAGGTCGATGACCTTCAGCCGCGACCCGGCCTGGCCGCGCAGCTCACGGAACACCTCCATCACGACCTCGTCGAGCGGCACCGGCTTGCCGATGAACGGCTGCGGACCCGAGTCCGCGCGCGCGAGGACGAGCAGATCGTCGACCAGCCGCGCGAGCCGGCGTGTCTCCTGACCCGCTTCGGCGAGCGTCGCCGCCACCTCGGGTGGCGGCAGCTGCCCACGCGCCAGAAGCTCGAGGTCGCCTTGGAGCGCCGTCAGCGGCGTTCGCAGCTCGTGCGAGACATCGGCAACAAAGCGCTGCTGGCGCCGGTACGCGTCGTCGAGGCTCGCGAGCATGTGGTTGAACGTGCGCCCGAGCTCGGTCAGCTCGTCGCGGCCGTCGTTGCGTACCTCGATCCTCCGCGCAAAGCCGCGCGATAGCGCGATCGCGCGGGCCGTCTCGGTCATTCTGGCGATCGGCCGCAAGGCACCGCCGGAGATCGCCCAGCCGCCGCTCAAGGCGAGCACGATGCCGGCGATCCCCATCAGGGCGAGGATCAGGCCGAGCTTGCCGAGCGACGCGTCGAACGCTGACATCGACGCGGCCACGACCAGCCGGCCGCCCTCGATGCCGGGCACGTTCGCGGCGTAGGCACGGACGCGACCACTGGAGACCCTGGCGTCGCGCGATCCGTCGCCGACGCTGCTCGCGTCGAAACGCGACAGCTGTGCGTCATTGGCGTCGCCGACCACGACCGGCTCAGCGCCACGCAGGATGAGCCACGTCGCGGTGGGTGCGCTCGCGGCCTGGGTCGGTGCGCTGAGCGTGACCGCATGCATCGGCATCCCAGCCGTGCCGAGCTCGGCCGCAGCGTGCTGCCAGGAGCCGCGCAACGACGCGTCCACATCGGATTCGTGCGTAGCGACGTGCACGGCGAAGGCCACCGCGAGCGTGGCGCCGAGCACGAGGGCCAGAAGCGCTCCATACCAGACCGCCAGCCGGAGCCGGATGCTCACGCACGCACCGCCCTAGGCGGCCGGTTCACGCAGCACGTACCCCGCCCCGCGAAGCGTATGGATGAGCCGCGGCTCGCCGGCAGCCTCGAGCTTTTGACGTAGGTAGCGCACATAGACCTCGAGCACGTTGTAGTTGCCGCCAAAGTCATAGCCCCACACCTTCTCGGTGAGCTGCTCCTTCTCGAGCACCTGTCGTGGATGACGCATGAACTGAAGTAAGAGATCGTATTCCGTCGCGGTCAGTGCGATCTCGCGCGTCCCACGCCGCGCGCTGTGTGTGCCGGTGTCGAGCGCAAGGTCGGCAAAGCGCACCAGCTCGACCTCCGAGGGCTCCTTGCGGCGTAGCTGGGCGCGGACTCGCGCGGTGAGGACATCAAGAGTGAATGGCTTCACGAGATAGTCGTCGGCGCCGGCATCGAGCCCGACGATCTGGTCCGCAGCGGCGTCCTTCGCGGTGAGCATGAGGATCGCCAGCTGCGGATCACCGGCGCGCAGGCGACGGCACACCTCCACGCCGTCGATGCCCGGCAACATGATGTCGAGGAGCACCAGATCCGGAGCGAACTCGAGCGTCTTCCGTAATGCGTCGTTCCCGTCGCGTGCGGTCGCCACGGCATAGCCCTCGAAGGACAGCGCGCGGCGCAGCATGTTCGTAACGTTCTCGTCGTCGTCGACGACCAGCAGGCGGGCGGGGCGACCGAGGAACGTGGCGGCCGGCGGTGCGATCATGCTAGCCATCGCTGAAGACGCTAACGGAATTTCCTCTCCGGGACGCTGTCCGACCGGCCCTGCGCGGCCGGGCCGAAGGTCACTTTCTAGCTCCGACCCGAGTGAGTCGGACACTACTCGACGACGAGCTTGCCCGTCATGCCGCCCTCATAGTGCCCGGGCACGAAGCAGCCGAACTCGAACTCGCCTTTCTCGGCAGGGACGACCAGGCTCGCTGAGGCGTTGCCGTTCGCTGCGACGCGCATGCCGCTGCCGGCGTGGCCCATGTCGTGGCCGCCACCAGGTTCGCTCTTGGCCATCGCCAGCCAGTCGCGCTCATACCCCTTGCCGGTCATCGCGTTCCGACCGGCCATGAACTCGTGCTCGACGGTGCCGACGTTCTTCACGACGAGCCTGACCCGCTCTCCCGATACGAGCTTGATCGTGGACGGCGAGTAGCCGAACTCCCGCATCTCGACGGTGATGGTCCGCTCGGCCACCGAACCCGTGCCGCTCGAGCACCCCGCCAGGACCACTGCTGCGGCCGACGCGGCCGCGATCAGAACACGCACATTCGATCTCCCGATCCCTCTGCTGATAGAAGTTGATCGTCTCAGGGGAGCGCCGCTCGGACCTTGGACCGACCTGAGACGCTACTGAGCGCGAGCCATCCGGTTGCGACGACGAGTGCGACGATCGCGAGCAGCTGGGCCTCCTGCAGACCTGCGAACCACACCGTCTCGGTCCGCAGGAACGTGAGCGCGAACTTCCCGAAAGCGTAGAGGGCGAGGTAGACGCCGAACAGCTGCCCGTCGATACGAAGGCGCGATCGTAGGATCCAGAGCAGGCCGAAGACACCGAAATCCCACGCCATCTCATAGAGAAACACCGGTTCGTACGCGACACCGAGCTGCGGTGCCATCGCGCCAGGGTTGAGATAGGTGACCCCGAAGCCTGAGGTAGCCCGACCCACGGCATCACCGGTGAACAGACACGCGAAGCGACCGATAGCCTGGCCCAGGATCGCACCGGGCGCGACGGCGTCTGAGAGCTTCCGCACGGGAAGGCCTCGTCGCCATGCGACGAACGCGCCCGCGAGCGTTCCGCCCAGGACCGCGCCCATGATCGCGAGACCCCCGTGCCAGATCTCGAACACCGCGAACGGCCGATCGGCGTAGAGATCCCAGCGGTCGATGACATGAAGGGCGCGCGCGCCGATGATGCCTCCGACGAAGACCCACAAGGCGACCGACTCGACCGCATCGATCGGCAGCCCCCGGCGACGCGCCTCGCGCAGCGCGAGCCGCATCCCGACGCCGATCGCCAGCACCACGAACAGGCCGTACCAGCTCAGCGCGAACGGGCCGAGGTGGACGATGACCGGATCGACGTCGATGGTCATCTCAGACCACCGCCAGCGCGGCGAGAGAGACGAGCGCGGTCGTAAGCCCGAGCGCGAGCTTCAGCCTCGCGCGATTGTGCAGCTGCCAGCGCGCGAGAACGCGCATCGCCGCGGGCGTCGCGGCGGCGCCGAGCAGCGCGATCAGCGGGACGACGAAGGCAAGGTTGTAGATCACGAGATACCCGAGGGCCTGCCCGAGGTCGGCGCGGGTCGAGATGAGCGCGAGGACGGCGATGTACACGCTCCCCGAACACGGCACGGTGCACAGACCGATGAGCGAGCCGGCGACGAAGAGACCTGGAAGCGAGGCGCGCTGGACCCAGCTTTGGGCGCGGCTGTGGAGCATCGGCGGCATCCGGAGGCGCTCGCCAAGCTCCGGCAGCAGCGCCTCCTGCAGCGCAAGGATGCTCCACCCGATCGCGACGACGGCGAAGATCTTCGTGCCGATGTGGTCTTGGCGCAGCGCCCCGGCGAAGCCCATGAGGCCGAAGCCGATCAAGAGGTAGGTGATGAACATCCCAGCGACGTAGGCGGCGCCACCCTTGAACAACGCCCGTCGCCGGGCGGCAAGCGAGCCCTCCATCGTCGCGCCGACCGCGAGGAGCGTGGCGGAGATGAACACCAGGAGGACCGCGATGGCGCAGGGGTTGATGCCATCGATCAGACCGGCGACGACGACCGTCAGGAGGTTAAGGTCGACGCCGATCACGCTTTGATCTTCAGAACGCCTTGCATCGCTGGGTTCTCTTTCCCGCCGCAGCAGGTGTCGCAGTAGAAAGCGTATTCACCCGGCGCCGCAGCCGGGATGGTCAGGACCGAAGTTGTCTCGGGCTGGATCCGAGCATCCACGCCGAGCCCAACGATCGTGAACCCGTGAACGCCTCCACCGTCGCTGTGGTGGCTGCTGTCGGGATTGACGATCCGCACCCGGAACGGCCGGTTGGCCGGAGCGGTGAGCACCGGCGGCGTGAAGCCGCCCATGTCGACGCGGACCGTGAAATCGACCACTGCAGTGTCCGTGGTCGCGAGTGTTTTCGGCCACAGTGTGTATGCGGCGCCGCCGGTCACCGCAAGCGCGAGCACTGCGAAGATCGCGAGGCGTAGACGCAGACTCGACGAGCGCTGCAGGGGTCGCTTACCAGGCATGGGTCATCTCCTTCGTGTTGTTCGGCACGCTGGCGACACGCGCGACCGAGCTACCACTCGCGTCCTCTTCGATGCATGGGCTCAGACTCGCGGCGT
>JAYVCA010000140.1:0-7848 GCA_043750135.1 Chloroflexota bacterium
TGATCGGTGCGAATGCCGTTGTGCCCGCTAGGCCCCCACGCCGCGACCGGACCCCATCATCGGGGCCATCGCAATGGACATGGCGATCGTGGCGGAGCGGTGCATCGCTCCGGACGGTACCGACGTATCAACGCACCTGTCAACGGAACGAGGCACTGTGCACAACCTGCCGCTCACGGAACGGTCACCGCGCCCTCGGACGCGGAGGAGACGAGCTTCGCGTACTTCGCGAAGGCGCCGATCCGATACGTCGGCGCGGGTGCCTGCCAGCGCTGCGAACGCAGCGCGAGCTCTTCATCCCCGATGTCCAGATCGAGGCGGCGGCGCTCGACGTCGATCGTGATCCGATCGCCGTCGACGACGAGCGCGAGGGGTCCGCCGACCGCGGCCTCCGGGGCGATGTGGCCGACGGTCACGCCGTGCGTCGCGCCACTGAAGCGTCCGTCGGTGATGAGCGCGACGGAGTCGCCGAGGCCGGCCCCGACGATCGCGCCCGTGACGCCGAGCATCTCGCGCATCCCGGGGCCGCCGCGAGGGCCCTCGTAGCGGACGACGACGACGTCGCCGGCGTGCACGATGCCGCCGCTCACCGCGGCGAATGCGTCCTCCTCGCGGTCAAAGACCCGCGCGGTGAAGGTGCGGCGCGGCTGCGCGTGGCCAGCCACCTTCATCACCGCGCCGTCCGGCGCAAGCGAGCCACGAAGGATGACGAGGCCGCCACTCGGCGCCAGCGCGTCATCGAGTCGCCGCACGACGGTCTGGCCCGGTCGCTCCGCGGCCGCCGCGGCGACCTCGCCGATGGTCTGCCCGGAGACCGTGGGCGCATCGGCGTTCAGGAGGCCGGCCTCGCGAAGCCGCTGGAGCACCAGGGCGATGCCGCCGGCGGCGGCGAGATCAGGCGCGTTGTAGCGGCCCCACGGCTTCATGTCGGCGAGCAACGGGGTGCGCCGGCTGATGCGATCGAAGTCATCGAGCTCAAGGTCGACGCCGGCCTCGCGCGCGACCGCGAGCAGATGCAGGACCGCGTTCGTCGAGCCGCCGGTCGCCATGACCGCGGCGATCGCGTTCTCCAGGCCGGCGCGGGTGATGATCGCGCGCGGCCGCACGCCCTCGCGGAGCAGCTCGACCGCGCGACGTCCTGCGGCCTGCGCGACCTGGCGGCGCTCGGGCGCAAGGGCGGGAACGCCGGCCGATCCGGCGGGGGAGATCCCGAGGGCCTCGAAGGCCGTCGCCATGGTGTTCGCGGTGAACTGTCCACCGCAGGCGCCGGCGCCAGGACAGGCCACCGCCTCGAGCGCGGCGAGTCGCTCGTCGCTCATCGTGCCGGCGGCGTGCGCGCCGACGGCCTCGAAGACGTCCTGGATCGTCACGTCGTGGCCCTCGAATCGGCCCGGCATGATCGAGCCGCCGTAGAGCATCAGGCCGGGGACATCGAGCCGGGCGAGCGCCATGACGCACCCGGGGATCGTCTTGTCGCATCCAGAGATCGCGACGAGCCCGTCGAGCGAATGCCCGCGAACGACGAGCTCGATCGAGTCGGCGACGATCTCGCGGGAGATGAGCGACGCTTTCATCCCCTCGGTGCCCATCGCGATCCCGTCGGACACCGCGATGGTGTTGCACTCCACCGGCGTGCCTCCGGCCTCCCGCACGCCCTCCTTCACCCACTCCGCGACCTGCCGGAGGTGCATCGTGCAGGGCATGATCTCGATCCAGCTGTGCGCGACGCCGATGAGCGGACGAGTGAGATCCGCCTCGGTGTAGCCGGCCCCGCGCATCATCGCGCGGGCGGGCGCGCGGGCGGCGCCGTCCACCAGGACGTGACTGTGCGGTCGAGGCGCCGTGCTCATGCGACGGGTAGCGTATCGAGGCGCGGCACCGGTGGCTGTCCACCCGCCTGTTCCGGCCGATGCAGGCGGCAGAACGAGCCGACGACGGCACGAAGCGACGCGGTGAGGACGCTCTCGTGCACGCCGACCCCCCACCGCACGCGGCCCTCGCCATCACGGGCTTCGACATACGCCACGGCGGTGGCGTCGGTGCCGGCGCTCACCGCGTGCTCGCTGAAATCAAGGACCTCGAACGGCAGGTCGAAGGCGGTCCGCAGCGCGTGGACGAGCGCGGCGACCGGTCCGTTGCCGGTCCCGCGGACCGTCCGGTCGCGCCCCTCCACCTGGATGCGCGCGACAAGCGTGGTCGCCGCGTCCGCGGTCGTCGTGTCGTAGCTCACGAGCTCGATCCACGGCTTTTCGGGGAGGTAGTCCGATGCGAACGCGGCCCACATCGCCGGGGGGGTGATCTCTGTGCCGGTGTCCTCGGTGATCCCCTGGATCCGTCCGGAGAACTCGACCTGGAGCCGCCGGGGAAGATCGAACCCGTGCTCGGCCTTCATGATGTAGGCAACCCCGCCCTTCCCGGACTGGCTGTTCACGCGAATGACCGCCTCGTAGCTGCGTCCGACGTGCTTCGGGTCGATCGGCAGGTATGGAACATCCCAGACCTCGTAGTCCGGGGATAGGGCGTCGAGGCCCTTTTTGATGGCGTCCTGATGCGACCCCGAGAAGGCGGTGTACACGAGCTCGCCGACGTACGGATGCCGGGGGTGCACCGGGAGCCGATTCGCGTGCTCCGCGACACGGCGCAGCGCGTCGATATCGCGCAGGTCCAGCTCGGGGTCGATGCCCTGACTGAACAGGTTCAGCGCCAGCGTCACGACGTCCACATTTCCGGTGCGCTCACCGTTCCCGAACAACGTGCCCTCGACGCGCTCAGCCCCGGCCAGGAGGCCGAGCTCGGCGGCGGCAACGGCGCTACCGCGATCGTTGTGCGGGTGCAGCGAGAGGATGACCGCTTCACGGTGCGGCACCGCGCGGCCGAACCACTCGATGACGTCGGCGTACACATTCGGCGTGTACATCTCCACCGTCGCCGGGAGGTTGAGGACCATCCGCCGGTCGGACGTCGGCTCCACCACCTCCATGACCGCGGCGCAGATGTCGACGGCGTAGTCCGGCTCCGTGCCGGTGAAGCTTTCCGGGGAGTACTCGTACCGCACGATCGTCGAGGGCAGCGTGCGCTCCAGGCGCTTGCAAAGACGCGCCGCATCGACGGCGATCTTCGTGATCCCAGGTCTTTCCTCGCGGAATACCACGCGCCGCTGGCAGACCGACGTCGAATTGTAGAAGTGAACGATCGCGCGCGGCGCCCCGCAGAGCGACGCGTAGGTGCGCTCGATGAGCTCGGGACGGCATTGCGTCAGGACCTGGATGGTGACGTCCTCGGGGATGAGGTCCCGCTCGATCAGCTGCCGGATGAAGTCGTAGTCCGGCTGCGACGCCGCGGGGAAGCCGACCTCGATCTCCTTGAACCCCATGTGCACCAGCGCGTTCCAGAGCTGGAGCTTGCGCGCGGGGTCCATCGGGTCGATGAGGGCCTGATTGCCGTCGCGCAGATCCACGGAGCACCAGCAGGGCGCCCGGTCGAGCGTGCGGCCAGGCCAGGTGCGGTCAGGCAGCCCGCCCGGCAGCGGATCGAACGGGCGGTACTTCCCAAAGGGCATCGCGATGGTCATACGAGGTCCGGGGAACCCGGTCCGCGATAGGCCTCCACCGCAATGGTCATGAGCTGGATGTCGTGCAAGGTCTCCGGTGTCTCGGTGTGTGCGTCGACCAGGGCCTCCGCGATCCGCAGACGCTCGCCCTCGAACGGCATGCCCAGCGCCGCAAGGCGATCCTGGATGGTCATCGCGTTCCCGCCGTGACCGGTTCGGCGGCCGGCGCGGCTGTTGGCACCTCGCGGCGCGCGAGCCACGGCATCATCCGGCGCAGCTCGCGTCCGACCCGCTCGATCTGATGGTCCTGCTCAGCGGCACGGCGGCGATGCAGCTCGGGCGCGCCCTGCCGCGCCTCCGCGATCCAACGCTTGGCGAACGAACCGTCCTGGATCTCGGCGAGCACCTGGCGCATCGTCGCGCGCACGCGCCCGTCAATGACCCGCTGTCCAGAGCTGTAGTCGCCGAACTCGGCGGTGTCACTCACGCTGTAGCGCATGTAGCTGATGCCGCCCTCGTACATGAGATCGACGATGAGCTTCAGCTCGTGCAGGCACTCGAAGTAGGCGACCTCAGGTTGATACCCCGCCTCGACGAGGGTCTCGAAGCCGGTCTTCACCAGCTCGGAGATGCCGCCACAGAGGACCGCCTGCTCGCCAAAGAGATCGGTCTCCACTTCTTCGGCGAACGTCGTGCGGATGACGCCCGCGCGGGTCGATCCGACCGCCTGCGCGTAGGCGAGGCCGGTCCGCTCAGCGCGACCGCTGGCGTCCTGTGCGATCGCAAGGAGCGCCGGCACGCCGCGCCCCTCGACATAGAGCTCGCGCATCCGGTGGCCCGGTGCTTTGGGCGCGATGAGCACGACATCGATCTCGGGGTTCGGCACGATCTCGCCGAAGTGCACCGAGAACGCGTGGGCCACGACGAGCGTGCGACCGGCGCCCATGAACGGCGCGATCTCCTCCCAGACCGCCCGGTGCGACGGGTCCGGAACGAGGATGACCACGAGGTCGGCGTTCCGCGCCGCGTCCTGCACCGCGCGGACGGCGAGCCCGTCGGCCTCGGCCTTCGCCCGGCTGCGGCTCCCCGCGGGCAGCCCGACGATGACGTCGTGACCGCTGTCCCGGAGATTCAGCGCGTGGGCGTGACCCTGGCTCCCATAGCCAATGACCGCGATCGTCTTGCCCCGCAGGGCCTCGGGGTCGGCGTCTGCGTCGTAGTAGATCGTTGCCACCTGTCTATTCCTCCTCGATTCGTGCGAGCCGCACATTGGTGAGCGACGTGAACTGTCGAAGCAAGAGATCGGCATCCGCGACCGGGAGACGCCCGAGCACCGCGACACGCCAGGTCCGCGGGTCAGCGATGCTCACATCGAACCGCTCCAGGTCGAGACCCCGGCGGCGGACGAGGGCAAGGACCCGTTCGAGCGCACCGGCCTCGCGCTCGACGTCCATGTGAAAGCGGAATCGGCTCACCGGACTGGCTCCTCGATGAGCTCGGCATTCGCGCCGCCAGGTGGCACGATCGGCCAGACGTTGGCCTCCCGCTCGATGCGGATATCGACCACGCAGGGCCCGTCGCACGCCGCCGCGGCGGCGAGAGCCGGGGCCAGCTCGGTGCGTCGTTCGACCCGAAAGCCGCGCGCGCCGTAGGCATCGGCGAGCTTCACGTAGTCGGGGCTCGAGATGGGCGTCTGCGAGATCCGGCCATTGAAGAAGAGCTGCTGCCATTGCCGGACCATCCCGAGATAGCCGTTGTTCAGAATGACGAGCTTGACCGGGAGCCTTTCCTGGACCGCGGTGCCAAGCTCCTGGATCGTCATCTGTGCGCCGCCATCACCGGCGATCGCCCAGACATCGGCGCTGGGATCGGCGATCTGCGCGCCGAGCGCGGCGGGGAGCGCATAGCCCATCGCGCCGAGACCGGCGGAGGTGAGGTAGCGGTCGTGCGCCACGAGACCGAGATGCTGGGCGGCCCACATCTGGTGCTGGCCGACATCGCTCACGAAATAGGCGTCCTCGCGCGCGGCCTCGCGGATCGCGCGGACGACCGGTCGCGGCGCCAGCTCGACCTCCTCCTCGTAGCGGACCAGGTGCGGCCGGTGACGCGCGGACACGGCTTGTCTCCGCCACGCGGAATGCTCGCGCGCCGGCACGCGCGCGACGAGGGCCGCGAGCGCGGCGCCCGCGTCGGCCACGATGGCGACCGTCGTCGGAACGTTCTTTCCGATCTGCGTCGGATCGATATCGACATGGATGATCTTCGCCCGCGAAGCGAAGGCGCTGACCTTCCCGGTGACCCGATCGTCGAAGCGCAGGCCAACGCCCAGGATCACATCAGCGGCGTTCACGGCCCGATTTGTCGCGGGAACGCCGTGCATCCCCAGCATTCCCGCAGCAAGAGGGTCATCTTCAGAAAGCGCCCCGAGGCCGAGGAGGGTGTGCGCGACCGGCGCATCGAGACGTCGCGCGAGCTCCGCGAGGAGGCCGTGGGCACGTGCCAGGCGAACACCGTGGCCGGCGATGATGAGCGGACGCTCGGCGTCCGCCAGGAGCTGCACCGCGGCGTCGATCGCCTCTTCGTCGAGGAACGCGACCGCCGGGAAATCGGCCGATCGGCCACGGCGCGGCGCCGAAGCGTTCTGGATGTCCTTCGGGATGTCCACGAGCACCGGGCCGGGACGGCCGGCCATCGCGATCGCGAACGCGCGGGCGATCGTCGGCTGGATGTCTTCGACCCGCTCGACGAGGAAGGCGTGTTTGGTGATCGGCGCGACCATGCCGAGCACATCGGTCTCCTGGAAGGCATCGCGACCCATAAGCGCGGTGGAGACCTGACCGGTGATCGCCACCATCGGGATCGAGTCCATGTACGCCGACGCGATCCCGGTGACCAGGTTCGTCGCGCCCGGACCGCTCGTCGCCAGGCAGACGCCCGGCCGGCGAGCGACGCGGGCATAGCCGTCGGCCATGTGCGCGGCGCCCTGCTCGTGACGGACGAGGATGTGCCGGAGCCACGGATGGTCCGGGAGCGCGTCATAGATCGGGAGGGTGGCTCCACCGGGATAGCCGAAGACGACATCGGCACCCGCGTCACGGAGCGCCTCGCAGACGAGCTCCGAGCCGCGCAGCGTCGCCGCGTCGGCCCGTCCGCTCGTGTCGATCAATGCCGCCATCTCGCGCTCCTCATCTCCATGGCTCCGAGAAACGAAAAAGCCTCCCGATGTCGGGAGGCTTTGGGTCCGTAGGTGCTGTGCCGTGTCCGCTAGCCTCCCGCGCGATCTCCTGTCCCCACAATGAGGACCTCGAGAATGAGCGCAAGGACTACCCGGCCGTTCACGTGCACCGCACCGTACGGACGCGGGGCCCGATGGTCAAGGCTTCCACCCGAGTGTGTGCCAAGTGCACTGTCACGACGCCAGGCGCGCGAGCGCCGAGCGACCGAGGATCGCGAGGTGCAGCGCGAGGCGGGCATCGGGATCGGCGAGGTCGGCACCGGTCATCGCGGCGATGCGGCGCAGACGGAGCCGCACGGTGTTGCGGTGCAGGAACAGCCGACGGCCCACCTCATTGAGGCTTCCGTGGCTTCGCAGGTACGCCTCGAGCGTCCGGACGAGCTCTTCATCGTCGAGCAGCGGCCCGAGCGTCCGGACGCAGAACTCGCGGATCTCGCGCGGCGGCTGACCAAGCACGAAGGAGTACGGGCCGAGATCTTCGAGCAGCGTCGTCCGGCCGGCGCCGCGGAGGCCACGGCCAAGGTGAAGGGCCTGCTCGGCCTGAAGCATCGCGACGTGTGCGCCGACGACCCCCGCGCGCGGGGCGGCGACGCCGGCGGTGCACCGCGGGTCGCCCAGGGTCACCGCAACGGCGCTCCGGATCGCCTCTGCGGCGGCCCGGAGCGCGGCCCGGTCACTGACCGGGAAGAGTGCCACGACGACGCCCCGGCGCGATCGGGTGACCCGGCCTTCCGCCGGCAGGGCGCGTTCGCAGGCCGCGCGCAGCGCGGGCAGCGAAGCGCCCGGGCACTCGACCGCGATCGCCGCCAGATCTGCCATGACCCTCCTGACGCCGGAAATAAAACGAGCCTCCCGATCGATCTCGATCCGGGAGGCCCTGTGGCTGGTGCGCTGGTGTCGCGGTGACGGTGCGGCTAGGTGCCTCCCGAACGGAGCCGGCTCCCGATGAGCATCGGGAGCGACGCAATAAGCAGGAGGCCTACCGAGCGGTGCACTGCTGCGGACGATATCACGGCCAGTGCGCTCTGCACCGTTCCATCGACCGGGCCGCGCGGACCCCTCC
>JAYVCA010000141.1:0-2978 GCA_043750135.1 Chloroflexota bacterium
CTTCCGTTGGAGCGCTGATCCGATGTATCTCGAGCAGTTCTTCGTCGAGGGCCTCGGGCATGCCTCCTACCTCATCGCCTCGGAGAGCGCGCACGAGGCCGCGGTGATCGACCCGCGTCGCGACGTGCAGATCTATCGGGACGCGGTGGCAAGGATCGGCGCGACGCTGCGCTACGCCGTCGAGACGCACGACCACAATGACTTCGTCTCCGGCGCGCGGATCCTGTCCGAGGCAGATGGCGTCCAGGTCATCGCCTCGGCGACCGCGGGGCTGCGGTACCCGCATCGCGGCGTGCGGGCGGGGGACGAGCTCGTACTCGGTGAGCTTTCGATCCGGGTGCTCGAGACCCCCGGGCACACGCCGGAGCATGTGAGCTATGTCGTGACCGACCGATCGCGCGCGACGGTGCCGATCGTCGTGTTCACTGGTGGCGATCTTCTCGTCGGATCGGTCGGCCGCCCGGATCTGCTCGGCGCCGAACTTGGTCGCACGCTCGCGCCGCAACTGTACGACAGCCTGCACGACCAGCTCCTCCGTCTCGAAGACTACGTCGAGGTCCTGCCGACCCATGGGGCGGGTAGCCTCTGTGGCCGCGGCATCAGCGACCAGCGCACGAGCACGATCGGCTACGAGCGGCGGTTCAATCCGGCGCTCCAGCAGCGGACGAAGGACGACTTCGTGCGCTTCGTGCTCTCGGGGGATCCGAGCATCCCGGCGTATTACGCGCGCATGCGCGCGCTGAACCAGGCCGGCGTGGCCGACTGGCAGCTCCCGGCCGCGGGGCCGCTCGTGCCAGAAGAGCTGCGTCGGCTGCTCGCCACGCCCGGCGTGCCACGTCCGGTGGTGCTCGACGTGCGGTCACCGGCCGACTTTGCGGAGGGCCATGTTCCCGCGGCGGTGAACGTGGGCACCGATCCGATGCTTCCGACCTGGGTCGGTTCATTGCTGCCGCACGACACGCCACTCGTCCTCGTCCTCGATGACGCGAGGCAGTGGGGCGAGGTCGTGACCGGCCTCGCGCGGATCGGCCACGAGCGCGTCCTCGGCCACCTCGAGGGCGGCATCACCGCATGGAGCGGCGCCGGCCTGCCGCTCGCGCGTGTCGCCCAGTCCTCCGTCGACGAGCTCGCGGGCCGGATCCGGGAGGAACCGGTCGCGGTCCTCGACGTGCGCACGGATGCGGAGTGGGGCGACGGCCATATTGCCGGCGCCCGCCACATCGCGCTCAATGACCTGCCGGGTCGCATCGACGAGGTCCGGGCGGGCGCAACGGTGAGCGTGATCTGCGCCACCGGGTACCGCTCGAGCATCGCCACGAGCCTGCTGCTGCGTGGTGGCCGCGGGGCGGTCGTGAACATCGTCGGCGGCATGGACGCCTGGTACATGGCCGGCTATCCGACAACGACCGAGCACAGTGAGACCGAGAGCGCAGACGAGGTACGAGCTTGATCGCGCAACGAGGGACTTACGGATGTGGCACGACAGTGGCGCTGCCGCACCCGGAGGCGATCGCCCAGACGCGTCCTGGACCTCGGAGATGAGCAAGCTGGCGCGGGGAGGCGACCCCTCCCGCTACCGCGAGATCGCGGCCGTCCTGGCGCGGCACGGCTTCGGGTGGCTGGTCGCCGAGCTGGGGCTGCCGCGGATGCTTCCCCTGCGATGGAGGCCGGGCGGCCGCGGGCGCTCCGCTCCAAGCGACCAGGCGGTGCACCTGCGCCTCGCTCTCGAGGAGCTGGGCACGGCATTCATCAAGGTCGGCCAGTTCCTGAGCACCCGGCCGGACCTGCTGTCGCCGGAGTACATCGCCGAGCTGAGCAAGCTCCAGGACGCGGCTCCGCCGATCACGTACGCCGAAGTCGCGGCCGTCGTGGCGGCCGAGCTCGGCGCTGGGCCGGAGGAGATCTTCGCCACGTTCGATCGCGAGCCGCTGGCCGCCGCCTCGATCGGACAGGTACATGCAGCGACGCTCCGTGGCGGGGAAGAGGTCATCGTCAAGGTGCAGCGTCCCGGCGTCGTGGCGGCGGTCGAGCGCGACCTGGCCGTGCTCGGCGACCTGGCCGGGCTGCTCGCCGAGCACACGAGCTTCGGTCGGGACTACGACGCGGTGGGTCTTGCCGACGAGTTCGCCTTCGGTCTGCGGAACGAGCTGCGCTACGTCCGCGAGGGGCAGAGCGCCGACCGTTTCCGGCTCGCGTTCGCCAAGGATCCCGACCTCCACGTGCCCCGGGTCCACTGGCAGCACACCACGGAGCGCGTGCTCGTGCAGGAACGGCTGCGCGGCATCAAGGTGAACGACCTGGCCGGCCTGGCGGAGGCGGGCATCGACCCGAAGCGGGTGGCCGCGACCACCGTGCGTCTGATGCTCGAGCAGATCTTCGCTCACGGCATCTTCCACGCCGACCCCCATCCCGGCAACGTGCTCGTCGAGGCGGGCGGCCGCATCGGATTGATGGACTTCGGGATGATCGGCCGCCTGGACGATCAGCTCCAGGACGGTCTCACGCGCCTGTTCGTGGCGCTGTCGCGCGGTGACGCCGAGCGCATCCTCGACGAGCTGCTCGAGACCGGTGTCGTCCAAGGCCAGGTCGATCGCTCTGCCCTGAAGCGGGACCTGAATCACCTGCTCGCCTCCTACACCGACCGTTCGTCCACGGAGATGTCGGTGAGCGGCGTCTTCGCGGAGATCACGGGGATGGCGCGCCGCCACCGCCTGCGGCTGCCGAGCGATCTCCTGCTCATGGCCCGGGTGATGGGTATCAGCGAGGGGGTGGGCCTCCAGCTCGATCCGGAGTTCCAGTTCGTCGCCTTCGCGCGCCCGTACGTGGAGCGATTCTGGCTGGAGAAGCGCTCCCCGGCGCGCGTCGGCAAGCGCGTCGCCGAGGGTCTGGCGGAGGTCGGCGAGCTCGGGCTGGTGCTGCCGCGTCACCTGCGGCGCCTGCTCGTGCAGCTCGAGCGCGGCGAGCTTGGCTCGCGGGTC
>JAYVCA010000142.1:0-5390 GCA_043750135.1 Chloroflexota bacterium
GCCACGCTGATCGGGCTAGTCGACTGCCGGGAAGTCCCCGTGGGCGCGCAGAAAGGCGACGACGCCGCCGGCGGACAGGATCTGCTGGGCGAACGGTGCGAGCGGACGAAGGCGCGCCTTGCCGCGCGGGGCACGGATCACACCAGCCCCAAGGTCGAGGGTGACCGCATCGCCGTCGGTCACGATGTCGACCGCATCCGTCGACTCAAGGACCGGGATGCCGAGGTTGATGCAGTTGCGAAAGAAGATCCGGGCGAAGCTCTTCGCGACGATCCCGCCGATCCCGAGCTTCTTCAGCGCCGCGACCGCGTACTCGCGGGAGCTCCCGCAGCCAAAGTTCTCGCCGCCGACCAGGATGTCGCCGGGGCGGACCTCCTTCGCGAATCCGGGGCGCGCGTCGTAAAAAGCGTAGTCCTGGAACTTGTCCTGGCCGACCATGAATGGCGCGTACCGGCCGGGGACCATCTGGTCGGTATCAAGGTCGTCGCCGAAGACCCAGGCGCGCGGCATCAGCGTCTTGCGCCGCAGGGGGACAACTTAGTCCTCCTGGTCCATGCCGATGACCCAGGCACCGGTCCGCGCCGGCACGGCCATGACGAGCTTTCGTGAGCGATCACCGGAACGGGCCGATACCGTCCCGCGCTCCGGCCGTTCGGCCCGCCGCCGGGCGACGAGGGCGTCGAATTCGGCCTCGTCAGCTTCGAGATACGGCCGTGGATCGTCGATGACTCCGGTGAGCGCCGCGACCGCGGCGACATACGGCGAGCCAAGATAGATCGCGGCATCGGGAGAGCCCATTCGGCCTTTGTAGTTGCGATTCGCGGTCGAGAAGCAGACCTCTTGCCCGGCGAGGACGCCGCCGGTCCGGCCGAGGCAGGGCCCGCAGCCCGAGCTTCCGATCACCGCGCCCGCCGCCGAGAGGATCCCAAGCGTGCCATCGGCCATCGCGTCCTCGAACTGGCGCCGGGACGCGGGGACGACCTCGAGCCGCACCCACGGGGCGATCCGGCGTCCGCGAAGGATCGACGCGGCCTGGCGCATGTCGACGAGCCGGCCGTTG
The DNA here is from genome assembly GCA_043750135.1 of Chloroflexota bacterium. GTDB lineage: Bacteria > Chloroflexota > Limnocylindria > P2-11E > P2-11E > UBA4735. Next base: position 1,061 of record JAYVCA010000142.1, read on the forward strand.
GTGCAGGAGCCGAGGAACACGATGTCCACCGGGATCCCCGCCGCCTCCGAGACATCGGACACCTGGTCGACCCGTGGCGGTATCGCGATCTGCGGCTCGAGCGTGGAGAGATCGACCTGGACCGCGCGGGTGTACCGCGCGTCTGGGTCGGGGCGCAGCCAGTCCGGTGCCTCGGGGGTGCCAACGACGATGCCAGCCTTGGCGCCCATCTCCGTTGTCATCCCGGCGAGCGTGATCCGGTCGCCCTGGGGCAGCTCGCCGGCCCCGTGGAACTCGACGCAGGCGTACCGCGCGCCGTCGGTCCCGATCTCGCGGACCACGCGCATGATCGCGTCCTTCGTCGTCACGCCCTGGCGCAGGGCGCCGGAGAAGCTCACCTTGATCGACTCCGGGACGCGCAGCCAGGTCCGGCCGAGCCCCAGCGCGACGGCGATGTCGGTCGCGCCCATACCGGCGCCGAAGGCGCCGACCGCGCCGTACGAGTTGCTATGCGAGTCGCTCCCGACGATGACCGTGCCCGGCTCGCAGTAGCCCTCTTCGACCATGATCTGGTGGCACACGCCCTCGCCGGCGTCGTAGAACGTTTGGATCCCCTGCGCGCGCACCCACTCGCGAAGCACCCGGTGCGAGTCGGCGACGACCGGCGTCGGTGCCGGCGCGGCGTGGTCGATGAAGACCGCGACCTTCGACGGATCCCAGACCTGCTCCTTGCCCAGGTCGCGCAGCCCGGTCATGACCGCGTCGATGACCGAGTCGTGGACCATGACCCGGGAGATCGGGACGATGACCAGGTCGCCGGCGCGGACATCACGCCCGGACACGCGGGACAGGATGACCTCGGCGATGGTCTTTCCGCCCACCTACGCCACCACCCATTCGCGCAGGATGGAATCGAGCTGCTCCATCGACAGCGGTCCGGCGTCGGCGAGCGCCTTGATCCTTTGGGTGATCGTCCGGAGCTCGTCCTTCCCGAACGAGAGCCCAAGCTCCTCCGCGCGCTTCCCTACCGCGTTATGACCGGTGAGCCGGTGGGCGATGTTCATCGTGCGGGTCAGCCCGAAATCGGCCGGATCGAGGATCTCGTACGAGTTGGGGTTCAGGTAGATCGCCTTCGTGTGCATCCCGGCCTTGTGGTGGAAGGCATATTTCCCGGTCACGAACTCGTCGAATGGGATCTCGATCTTCACCAGGGAGGCGATGAGCTCATCGAGCTCCTTCAGCTTGGGCAGGTCGTACTTCTTCTTGATCGCCGCGGGGTCGTCGGCGTACATCCGCGCGACAAAGCCACCGAGTGGCGTGATCCCGTTCCGTTCGCCGATGCCGAGGACGCTCGTATCGATGTGGGTCGCACCACCCTCGAGGATGCTGTACGAATTCGCGATCGCGCAGCCAGCGTCGTTGTGGCCATGGAACTCGATGTCGCAGGAGATGTGGTGCCGGAGCTCGACGGCGAGGGAGTAGCACTGTCGCGGAGTCGCAATGCCGACGGTGTCGGCCACGCCGACCCGGTCGACGCCCATCTTGTCGACCGCGGTGTAGACCTTGAGCAGGTCACCCTCGGTCGAGCGGAAGCTGTCTTCGCTCGAGAACCGAACTTCCTTGCCGTGATCCTTGATGAATTCGATGACCTTCTTTGCCTCGACGATGATCTCGTCGACGCTCTTCCCATGCGAGAACTCGCGCAGGAACGACGAGGTGCCGAAGAGAATGTCGATCCCGGCGACGCCGCTCTCCACCGCGACCTTCGCGTCGTCCATGTGGCAGCGGACATGGGTGAGGATCTTTGCTCGCAGGCCCAGGCCCGCGATCGTCTTGAGGTCCTCGCACGACTGCGGCGAGGCTACCGGCGACGTGAGCTCGATGTACTCGACTCCGAACTCGTCGAGGAGCTTGGCGACCTGGATCTTGTCCGCGGTGGTGAAGTGGGCGTTACTGAACTGCTCGCCCTCGCGGAGCGTCGAGTCGATGATCGCGAAGCCTTCGATCGGCACCCTGTCCTCCCTGTCGGTCGCCACGGGCGGCACGGCCAAGGCGCCGATGCGCACCAGCCTCCGACGATAGGAGCCTGAATGCGGTCAGCGCTCCGCGGCGGAGTGTTCTCTCCGTCGCGACAGCCCGCGTCCTTCCGGATCGCGGACCAGACGGCGATCCCGAGTCGGATCACCCTCTTCGGCGGTCACCCCTGGCCACCGTGTCGGCGGAAGCTCGTTCCTCGACGATGGTCGCTGATGGCCGCACCTCTGGCCGGCATCGTGTATGACGTTGTGATCTTCAGTCTACAGGCCGAACTTCGGGCCGACTTCAGGCGAGACGTCGCGATGACGATGGCCGCGCCTGGGCTAGGGCTGCTTGACCGGCGTCGACTTGCGGATGGTCCAGGCCGGCTTACGCACGACCTCCTCGAGTCGGATATGGGTGTACTCGTGGACCGAGGTCTCGTGCGCGGTGCGCTCGGCGCTGGCCGCCAAGAGCGCGGGCATCGAGCCTTGCATCGCGACGAAGAACCGCGCATCGCAGCCGCCGAAGCGGCACGGGAACCCTGCTGTCTTCAAATCTGGTCCGCCCTTCCGGGCGACGATCGCCCCGCTCATCCAACCGTACTCCACCCACGGCGAGCCGACGAGCGGTCGCCGCCGTACGGCCCGGAGGCGGCCGCGGCACGGTACGTCGCCCTACGACTCGCTTGTCTGCCCACGGCCGGGTGCCGATGGTCACCGGGGCCCACCCGCAAGCCCGTCAGCGAGACCCGTAGCATGGCGATCGCTGCGTCGCTGTGTCAGCGGAACAGGTGTGGAGGCGGATCGTGAAGGCGCCGGAGGCCGAGCTTGCGGGCGCCGAAGCCGCGTACCGACGGCGTGTTCGCCGCGCGAGTGTCGCGATCGTCGGCGGGCTGGTCGTCGCGCTGTGCGTCAACGCGCTCCTTCCGACGACACAGCCGACGCACCGCGCCGGCCTGCTCGTCGGGGCGGCGATCGTCATGGGAAGCGCATTGGTCTGGTTCTTCTTGGTGCCGCGCAGCCTATTCGGCACACACCGGATCTTTGCGGCGGCCCTGTTGGCGCAAGGATCCCTGCTCGCGGTGCTGGCCCTCGGCGGCGGCATCGCCAGCCCGCAATTCCCCTATTACCTCCTACCTGTGCTCGTCCAGATCTTCGGCGGGCTGGCCCGCAAGGCCATGCTGGTCGGGGCCTTCGCCACGGTGGGGATCATTGGGCTGGCAGCGTTCCAAAGTGCGGGCGGCGGCGATCCGGCGCTCCTTCGAGACTTGGCGGTCACCCGTGTTCTGGAGTTGATCACCATCACCGCGTTCGCGTCGATCGCGGCCGCAACGACCGGGGCCACGCGCCGCGAGCTGAGCGCACGGACGAGCACGCTCGTGGGCGAGACCGAGGCGAACTACCTCCTCGCGGTAACTGATCCGCTCACCGGCTTGTACAACCGCCGGTTCATGACGGACGAGCTCGACCGGCTCGTTGCGCGGTCGACCCGTCACCGGACCTCGCTCGCCATTCTCGCGATCGACGTCGACGGCCTGAAATCAGTGAACGACAAGTACGGCCATGCCAAGGGCGATGCCGTCCTGCGAGCGGCCGGTGACGCGATCCGCGAGGGACTCCGGGCCGAAGACATCGGCGTCCGCCTGGGAGGCGACGAATTCATCGCCCTACTCGCCGGTGCCGCGGAAGCCGACGCGCTGGTCGTGCGGAGCCGGATCCACTCGGCCTTCATGCGCCGGACGAGCGACACCGGCGCCGATCTGAGCTTCGGCGTCGCCCCATGGTCGCCCGGCATCTCTGCCGAGGCGTTGCTTGGGACGGTCGACGAGAAGCTCTACGAAGCCAAACGCGGAAGGCGGCGCGGCGATCAGAGTCGTTCAGGCGGCGGCGGGGGTGTTCTAGACGTTCCTAGAGATTGACAGTCGCACACCGGCTCCGAGATCAGCTGCGGTCATTGGCGATGAGAGGGGGCGGCCCTAGGGTGCCGCGGCGGCTGTGTAGCCCGCAGTGACTTCGTTCTTGTGGGCCGCGAAAGCGCCCAGGACCTCATCCTTCTCGCGCTTCGGGACCTTGACGAAATCGAGCGTGCGCCCGAGCTCCGCGGCAACTTCATCGAACTCGGCTGGTGAGATGCGCAGGTCCCGGTGAGCCTCTTCAAGGCCAACCGCCGTCTTACCGGGCCGGGTCGCCGAGTACTCAAAAGGTCCACCTGCCACGTTGCAGACCCAGAGCGTCCGCATGAACTTGAGGCCCGGCAAGCGGCCCAGATTATTGGTATGCCACTCGCGCAGGGCGGGGTTCTTCGAGGTCTTGCCGACGATAGGGTTCTGCAC
>JAYVCA010000143.1:0-3192 GCA_043750135.1 Chloroflexota bacterium
AAGAACGGGTTGCCACCGGCCCGCGCGACGATGCGGTCGCGCAGCTCGGCCGGTGCCCATTCGATGACCGATTCGACGATGCGCTCGGCCTCTTCGGTAGAGAGCGGCTCGAGCACGATCTGGGTGAAGTTGGTGCGACCCGGCTTCGGATCCGGCGCCCCGGCGCCGATCCGCAGGGCGAGCAGGAAGAGCAGCGGGACCCGTGAGGCCCGCGAGGCGAGGAACCAGAGGAGATCGAGCGAGGCGCTGTCGGCGTAGTGCAGGTCCTCAAGGACGTACAGGACCGGGCGCTGCCGCGCGAGCGCGCCGATGACGTCGTAGAGGACGATGAACATCTCGCGCTGCCATTCCTCCGCGCCGGCCGTCGCGTCGTGCGCGTTGCTGAAGGCCTCATCGGCCCCCGGAAGGTGGAGGAATCGGGCGAGGATCCCACTGGTCGTCTCGGGTTGGGGCAGCCGGATCTCGGTGAGCGCCGCGGTGAGGCGCTCGCGCGCGTCAGCCATGGCGGGATCGATCCCGAGCTCGACGAGCAGCGGCTCGATGAAGCCGGCGTAGCTGCGCTGATTCACCCGTGAGAACGTCCAACGGAGGACCCGCGGGCCGCTCCCGGTGTCGTCGCCGGCCGCGGTGAGGCCGATGAACTCGGAGACGAGCCGGCTCTTCCCGATCCCGGGCTCGCCGGCGATGATCACCACCTCGGTGCGCCCGATGCGCGCGGATTGGTAGGCGAGATCGAGGCGCGAAAGCTCCATCCACCGGCCGACCAGCGGGGCGTTGAGCTCGATCGCGACCCGCAGCTCGGTCCGCTCGCTCCCCAGCGCGTAGGCGAGGATCGGCCGGTCCTTGCCTTTCATCTCGATCGGCCCGACCTCGCGGAAGCTGAACGCACGGTTGGTCAGCCGAAATGTCGCCTGGGTGACGAGGGTCTCTCCCGGAGCGGCGGCGGTCTGCATCCGCGACGCGATGTTCACCGTGTCGCCCATCACCCCGTACTCCGCGACCCGGCGGGACGCTCCGTCGAAGGCTCGCGACTCCGGCCGCACGTTGCCGGCCACGACCATCCCGGTGTGCACGCCGATACGCAGACCGAGATCCGCGCCACGCTCCTTCTTGGCGCGCGCGGCATGCTCGGCAAAGACCCGCTGCATCCCGAGCGCGGTGCGCAGCGCGCGCTGCGGATCGTCCTCGTGCGCGATCGGGGCGCCGAAGATGACGAAGATCGCGTCACCGATGAACTTCTCGATCGTGCCGTCGTGGAGGATCGCCTCCTCCGCCAAGTCTTCGAAGATGCCCGAGACGAGCTCCTGAAGGACCTCCGGGTCGAGATCCTCGGCCAGCGAGGTGAAGCCGACGAAGTCGGCGAACAGGACGGTCACCAGGCGTCGCTCCTGCCCGAAGGCGGCGATCGGCGCGGTCGTCGGGTCGGTCATCGCCCTAGTGTCGCGCAGCCCCGGCCGGCGGACTGATTCGCCCGATCATCTCGCGCGGATCGGCGTCCCCTTGGGCCAGGCCAGGAGCTCCTCGACATCCAGCTCCTCGAGCACGGCCTCCAGCTCGATCGCGAGGTCGATCGCCGAGCGGGGACGGCGCTTCGGGTCTTTCTCCAGACAGCTCATGATCGCGCGCTCGAGCCGGCGCGGAACGGCGGTCCCGGTGTCCGAGATCGGCTGCGCCTCCTCGACGAGCTGCGGGTACTCCGCCGCGCGGTCCTTGGCGTTCGGCTCTCCGGTCGAGAACGCCTGGATGCCGGTGAGGCCCTCGTAGAGCGTCGCCCCGAGCGAAAAGAAATCGCTCTGCGGCGTCACATAGCCGTGGTCGCACTGCTCCGGAGGCATGTAGACGGGGGTGCCGATGGTGTGACGCATCTTCAGCGGACCGGCGAACGATCGCGCCAGGCTGAGGTCGAGCAGCCGGGGCGGATCGCCCATCGTGAGATTGTCCGGCTTGATGTCGAGATGCAGCACCGATCGGCTGTGAAGGTAATGGAGCGCCGACAGCATCCGGATACCGAGGAGGCAGGTCTCGGGAACGCTCACCTCGCCCTCGTCGGCGAGATGGTCACCGAGGGTCTGCGCGGTGATGAACTCGAACACCATGTATGGCCGCGGCGGCCGGGGCTCCCAGCGCAACAGGCGCACGAGGTTGGGGTGCTGGAGGCGTTCGGCGATCGCGACCTCGCGCTCGAAGCCGCCGAGGGCGCGGTCGTCGTCGACCCGGTTCGGACGGATGACCTTCACCGCGACCTGGCAGAAGAGGGTCCGGTCCCAGGCGTGGAAGACCTCGTAGCGGGAGCCGCCACCGAGGTGGCCGAGGACCACGAGCGAGGGGTCGATCTCCGCGCCGACATCCAGGCCCCAGACCGGATCGGGTGGCCGCTCGGCCTGCGGGGTGGGCTCCAGCTCCTCGTCGCGCATGCTGGTCACTGTAGGGAAACGCGCCGGATATAGAACGGAGAGGGAGCCCCCGAAGGGACTCCCTCTCGCGCAAGGCATGGGCCGCTGGTGGCCCGGGGCTGACTTAGTTCAGGCGACGCGAGGGCTTGCGGAGCAGGAAGGCTCCGACTCCCGCGAGCATGAGGCCGAGCGCGCCCCAGATGCCGTTGTCCGCAAGGGTGCTGGTGGCCGGAAGGCTCGTGACGCCCGCCACCGGGCTGGTCTCGACGCCGAGCTCCGCGGTCGCTGCCGGCTGGCTTGCCGCCGCGACCGGCTGCTCGACCTGGGGGCTCACCGCGCCGGTCATCGGCGCCGACTGGAACCCGAGGACACCCGTGATGGTGGTGCCGGCCGGAAGGACGGTGCCGGCGGGGAGGATGCTCCCCGCTGGGATCACGCCGCTCACGACCGTGCCGTTCGCAAGGGTGATCGTCGCGCCCGCCGGGAGCGTGATCGTCGCGCCAGCCGGGATCGTGATGCCGCCCACGATGACCGGAGTGGTCGTCGGGAGCGTCACTGCGGCCGGGAGGGTGATGCCGCCCGCCGGGATGATCACCGGGGTGCCGCCGTTGTTGGTGGTCGGAGTCGTGGTCGGAGTCGTGGTCGGAGCGGACGTCTCGTCCTTCGAGACGGTCTGCATGCTGTTCGTGCCGCTGGCGTTGTTGCCGACGCTGGCGACGCTGGCGTTGTTGCTCGCCTTGGTGCCAGCTTTGGTGCCGGACTTCGAGGACTTGCTGTTCGTGCCGGACTTGCTGCCGCC
>JAYVCA010000144.1:0-9478 GCA_043750135.1 Chloroflexota bacterium
TGACGCCCAGCTCGCCGCAGAGCGCGTCGAGCGCCGGCCGCTCCGCCGGGCCGACCCGAGTGACGAGCGTCGTCTCGGCGCCGAGCCGTGCCGCGGTCGCCGCCGCGTAGAGCGCTGAGCCGCCGAGCCGCGTGGTCCCGTCGGGGAACTCATCCTTCGCGGTGTGCCCGATGGCCAGGACCTGGACCATCAGACGTTGAACAAGACGTTGATGACGTCTCCGTCGCGCACGGTGTAGGTCTTCCCCTCGGTCCGGAGGATCCCCTGCTTGCGTGCGTTGGCCTCGCTGCCCGCCTTCAGCAGATCGTCCCAGTGGATGACCTCGGCGCGGATGAAGCCGCGCTCGAGGTCGGAGTGGATCGCGCCGGCCGCCTGCTGCGCCGGCGAAGCCTGCGGGATGGTCCAGGCCCGGACCTCATCCTCGCCGGCGGTGAAGAACGAGCAGAGGCCGAGCAGCTCGTACGTCGCGCGGATCACGCGATCGAGCGCCGGCTCGGCGATGCCCAGCTCCGACCGGAACGCGGCGGCTTCTTCCGCTGAAAGCTCGGCGATCTCGGCCTCGATCTTCGCGCAGACCGGCACGACGGCGGTCGCGCGGTGCATGGAAGCGGCCGCGCGGAGCGGCGCCAGGACGGCGTCGGGTGTTCCGACGTCGCGCTCATCCACGTTCACCACCACGAGCTGCGGCATCAGCGTCAAGAACCGGTAGCCGCGCACGAGCTTGCGCTCCTCCGGCTCGACGTCGAGGTCGCGGAGCGGCGTCTCCGCCTCGAGGGCCGGCTTGGCGCGCTCGAGGAACGCCTTCTCGTGTTCGCGGGCTTCCCGCTCAGCGCCCTTGGCGCTACGCAGCTCGCGATCGATCGATTCCAGCCGTTTCTCGACGATCGCGTGATCCGAGAAGAGCAGCTCGAGCTCGAGGGTCGCCATGTCGCGCAGGGCATCGACGCTGCCCTCAGCGTGCGGCACCGCCGGGTCGGCGAAGGCGCGGACGATGTGCACCAAGGCGTCGGAGTTGCGCAGGTCACCGAGCTTCTTCGGACTGATCCCCTCGCCGGCGTTCGCGCTCTTGGCGAGGCCGATGTCGCGGTAGGTGATCTCAGCGAACGTCGTCTTCTTCGGCTTGAACAGCGCGGCGAGTCGGTCGATCCGCTCATCCGGGACCTTCGTCACCCCGACGTTCGTTTCCCCTTCCGCGCCCCCGAACGCGCCGGTCTGCGCATGCGCGCCGGTGAGGAGATTGAACAGGGTGGTCTTGCCGACGTACGGCAGACCGGTGATCGTCGATGACAGGTTCATACCAGCGTCGCCTCCTCGATGTCAGGCAGATCCTCGCCGAAGATCGTTCGCGCGACCGCGCGGAATCGCTCGATCGGTCCGGTGGCATAGATCGCGCTCACCGGCTCGCCGCCGGTGCGGAGCTCGCGGTGCGACTCGAGCACCTCACGCACTGCGAGGGCCGTGGTGACGGCCGAATCGACCACCCGCACCCCCGGACCAGCGACGCGCTCGATCACCTCCCTGAGGAGCGGATAGTGGGTGCAGCCGAGGAGAAGCGTGTCCACGACCGGCGACACCGCGCCGCCGTCGGTGAGCAGGGGCAGGACGTACTCGCGGACCGCGCGCTCAGCGGCCGGCGACCGGGCCTGGCCGGCCTCGACGAGCGGAACGAGCTGCGGGCAGGCCTGCTGCACGACATCGACGAGCGGGTCGAGGTCGCGAAGCGCACGCTGGTACGACCCTGACCGCACCGTCCCGGTCGTCGCGAGCACGCCGATCGATCGGCGCGCGGATGCCGAGATCGCCGCCGCCGCGCCGGGCCGGACCACGCCGATGACTGGGACCGCGCTCTCCTCCCGGACCGTCTCGAGCGCCACCGCGGTGGCGGTGTTGCAGGCCAGGACGACGAGCTTGCACCCTCGCTCGGCGAACCAGCGCATCGCCTGGCGGGTGAACGCGAGGACCTCACCGGCCGGCCGCGGCCCGTAGGGCATCCGTGCCTCATCGCCGAGGTAGATCGTCGACTCGCCCGGCAGCTGACGCCGCAGCTCGCGCAACACGGTGAGCCCGCCAACTCCCGAATCGAACAGGCCGATCGGACCCTGCGCACTGCGCTGCCCTTCGGGCTGCTCCGGCCGCGGGGGCCCAAGCGGCTCGTGCCGGGCGACGCCCGGCGCGGGCCGAGGGGTCGTCACCCCTACTTGCGTTGCTGGGTGACGAGGGTGGTCGCGAGGGCGGCGATCGCTTGCGAGACCGGCGCGCCGGCATTCGCGAGCACGAACGGGGTCTGCTTGTTGTTCGATTCGCTCACGAGCTTCCAGTCGGTCGGGATCTCGGCGACGACCGGCAGGTTCAAGGCGTGCTCCATGCCGCCCTTGCTCAGGCCGGCGGTGGAGTCGGCCTGATTCACGACGAGGAGGATCGGCTTCTGCCCCTTGTAGCCGAGGGCCTCGAAGGTATCGATCGCCGCCCGCGTGTTCGCGATCGTCGCCGCCATATAGGTGACCACCAAGAGGATGACCGACGCCGCATCGAGGATCGCAAGCGTGTCCTCGGAGAGGCGCGCTGGCGCGTCGACGATGACGAAATCGTGATGGTCGGCAAGGAGGCCGATCGCGTTCCCGATCTCCGCTGCGGCGACGAGGTCGGCCTCCTCCGGTCGCGGCGGAGCGAGGAGGACGGCGATCCCACCCGGCCCTTCCCAGAGGGCCCCGGACAGGCTGGAGCGCATCGCCGCACCGGCCGGCAGGTCGACGATCGAGCGCGTCGACGGCGGGACCTGGAGTAGGTGGCGCACCGCGCCGAACTGCATGACGCCGTCGACGAGCGCGACCGCCGCGCCGTTGCGCCGGAGCACGCACGCCAGATTCACCGCGATCGTGGTCTTGCCGGTGCCGCCCTTCGGCGAGTACACCGCGATGACCGTGCCCTTCCCGTCGCGCTTCTGACCGGTGCCTCCGAGCGCGACCGCGAGCTCATTCGCGCCGCCGGGCAGAACGAAGACGGCGTCGATGCCCTCTTCGGGACGGGGATCCACCGGCCGCTGCGGGACGGTGATGACGATGATGCGGGTCCCCGGTGACCCGGCCCGGATGCGCTTGCAGATCTCGAAGCCGGTGATCTTGCCCTGGAGCAGCGCGTCGACCATGACGACGTCGCAGCGTTCCGTTGTCGCCTGAGTGATGCCGGCCTCGGCCGCGGACTGGACTCCAGCGACCTCGACGTCCGGCTCGCGGCCGAGCATCCCCTTGAGGTGCTCCGCCACCTGTGGCAGGTCTTCGATCAGCAAAACCCGTTTCACGTTCGCCGAGTCTAACGACGCCCGGCGCGTAACGTCGCGTGCGCGACGGCCCCGATCAGCACACAGGCGGCCACGAAGGAAAGTCCGATCCGCAGGGTCACCCCGTACCAGTACTCATCGGGATACAACGCCAGGAGGTTGCTCGTGGCCGGGAACAGGAAGTTCCCCTGCGGGAAGAACACCTCGTGGAACGCCAGGAACAGCGCATCAAAGGAGACCGCGGCGCCGGCGGCCAGCAGGGCCACGCCGAGGCCCGCGGCCAGCGCCGCGGACCGCAGGAGCCGGGCGAGGGCCGCCGGCCCGCGGGCGTTGGCCCGCGCGATGAGCACGAAGAGCACGGTCGAGGCGACGAGGGCCGCGATCTCCACGGCGATGAACACCACGCGCACATCGGCCATGTGCCGCTGCTCGGCGATGGTGAAGAAGTCGCCTGTCATCGTGCCGCCGGGCCCGGTGGTCGCCCGGCCCGTGACATAGCGGAGCCAGCTGGTGTGCAGTCCGACGAGCGTCGGCAGCTCGAACACCTGGGCTCTTCCGTCGAACACGAAGCGAAAGGTCGCACGGTCGAAACCTTCCGAGCGCGCGATGTCGGCGTACACCCCCGGCTGGGCCCACCCGATCGCGAGGCCGACGAGCCCGGCGACGGCGAGGCAGAGCGCGGCGAGGGCGACCTCCCAGCGGCGGATCATCGCCGGGGGACCACCCCGAGGCCGGGCCGCTCGCTGAACACAAAGCGTCCCCGCTCGACCGGGACCGCCAGATACGGATCGTCCACGATCAAGAGGTTCCCGTCGAGGTCCGCCCATTCCACCGCCGGCGCGAGGTGGGCGGCCGCCGCGATCGCGACGCTCGTCTCCGCGGCGCGGCAGCCGAGCATGACCTTGAGTCCGAGCTGGTGCGCCCGTTCGATCATCGCGCGGCCCTCGGCGATGCCGCCACATTTCTGGAGCTTCACGTTGATCCCGTCGCAAGCGCCGGCCAACCGATCGACGTCGGCGCAGCGAACCGCCGCCTCATCGGCGACGATCGGGAGCTCCGACCGCTCCCAGACCGCCCGAAGGCCGTCGATATCGTCTGCGGCGACCGGCTGCTCGACGAATTCGATGCCGAACCGGACGATGTCGGCGATCCGTCCCGGCGCCTCCTCCGGGGTCCAGGCGGCATTCGGGTCGACCCGGATGGTCCCGGTGAAGCGCTCGCGGATCGCGGCGAGCGCCGACGCGGCTTCGCCCTGACCGAGCTTCACCTTCAAGACGCTGAACCCCTGCGCGCCGGCGGCCGCCGCGCGCTCGGCCATGACCGCCGGCTCGGCGATCCCGATGGTGAACGACGTCGGGGGCGCCTCCCCGGGGGCCAGGCCGAGGAACGTCCGGAGCGGCAGGCCGGCGACCTGCGCGGCGCGATCATGCGCCAGAACGTCGATCGCGCAGGCGGCAGCTCCGCCGTGCGGGAATCGCTCGTCGAGGCGTACGCGGAGCGTCGCGAGGTCGAGGGGATCCTCCGGCAGGAGCCCGGCCGCATCGCGGACCGCGGCTTCGAGCCCTTCGGTCGTTTCGCCGAAGTACGGATCGGCCGACGCCTCTCCGCGGGCGACGATCGTCCCGTCCTCGCACTCGATGATGACCACGCGTTTTTCGGTTCGGACGTGCCGCGCGATCGCGAACGGTACGGCGAGATGCACGTCGACCGTGCGTATGCTGAACTTCATCCTCGCGCCGCGATGAGAACGCGCGCGATGCGATCGACCGCGGCCGGCCCGTCGCGGACCGGATCGCACGCGGGCAGACCGGTCGCGGCCGCCGCCGCGGCGATTGCGGCTCGCGCATCGGCGTCAGCAAGCGCGCTCGTGTTCAACGCAAGCGCGACCACCGGCACGATCGCCTCGGGACGCGTCCAGCGCGCGGCGCCCTCGTACATCGCGACGAGCTCGGGCAGCGGCCGGAGCGCCATCCCGGGATGGTCCTTGAGCCCGGTGCGGGACGCGTCGGTGCAGAGGACGAGCAGATCCGGGGCGCTTCCGTGGAGGAGCCCGAGGGTGACCCCCGAGAAGCCGGGGTGCGCGAGCGAGCCCTGACCCTCGACCACGACCCACTCGGCGCCTTCCGCGGCATCGCACACCAGGCGCTCGGCCGCGCCGGCGATGAAGTCGGCGACGACCGCGTCCACGCTGATCCCGTCGCCGGCGATGGCGATGCCGGTCTGGCCGGTCGCAACGAACGCGGTGCGGCGTCCGGCACGTTGGAGCGCGGCGGCGAGCTCGAGCGACGCCGTCATCTTTCCCACCGCCGCGTCCGACCCGACGGTGAGCACGACCGTCGTCCCCGCACGTCGCGTCCGGTGCCCGCCGACCGCCAGATCCGGCGGCGGCTCCCGGAGCTCGCGCACCCGGCCCGTCGCAGCGGTCGCAAGCTCGGGGTCCGCCGCGACCCGCTCGTGCAGCCCGTTCCACACCTCGCCCCCGCTGGCGAGCCAGGCCCGGATGATCGGGCGGTAGCTCGCGGGGATCCGGCCACCGGCCGCGGCAGTCCCGATGAGCAGGACGGTCGCTCCGCGATCCCGGGCTTCGGCGATCGTCGCCACCACCGGTACGCCCGCGCCGGCGCCGACCTGTACCGCGGCATCGGTGCCGGCCCGCGTTGAGTCGATCACCGCGACGATCCGATATGGGGCGTAGCGCAGCGCACCGATCGCCGTCTTCGCGGTCCGTGGAGCGAAGAGCCCTTCGGCCAGGATCGCGACGGCCGGCTCACCCAGCTCACCCACCGGTGTCGCGGCCAAGCCGGAGAAAGCGCCCGTTCCGGACCGGCTGGGTCTCGTCGTGGTCGAGCGCGACCGCGCCGTTCACGATGACCTGATCGATCCCCCGGGGATAGCGATGCGGATCGTCGTAGGTCGCGACGTCGCTGATGCGCTCCGGATCGAAGACGACGAGGTCGGCCCACGCGCCCTCGCGAACGACCCCGCGATCCCGAAGCCCGAGGCGCGTCGCGGTGAGCGAGGTCATCTTGCGGACCGCCTCCTCCAGCGCGAACAGACCAAGGTCGCGCGCATAGTGCCCCAGCACCCGGGGGAAGGTCCCGTACGAGCGCGGGTGCGGCTTTCCAGATGAGAGCAGCCCATAGGGAGCGTTCGCTCGCGAGTCGCTCCCGATGCAGACCCACGGCTTCGCCATGACGTAGCGGACGTCGTCCTCGAGCATCGAGTGATGGATGATGTCGACCGCACCCTCGTGCGCGATGAGCGCGTCACACGTCCACTCCAGCGGGTCTTGCCCCGCGGCGGCGGCAAGGTCCGCGACCGTCTTCCCGGACCAGTCCGGCTCATGCCGGGCCCGGGCGATGACGATGTGGCTCCAGCGCCGCTCGGTCTCGGTGTATTCGTCCCGGATCCGGAACCGGACGGCCGGGTCGGCGAGCCGGTCGCACATCTTCATCGCGCCGCCGGCGTGCACCCACTTCGGGATCGTCACCGCAAGGCCGGTCGACGAGGCGGTGTACGGGTACTGGTCCGCGATGACGTCGATGCCGGCCGCCTGGGCACGCTCGATGAGGGCCGTGGACTCGCGCACCTTGCCCCAGTTCCGCTGCTGCGAGGCCTTGTGGTGCGAGAGCTGCACCCGGACGCCGCTCCGCCTGCCGATCTCCAGATTCTCCTCGACCGCGGCGATGAGCTCGTCCCCTTCGTTCCGGATGTGGCTCGCGTACAGGCCCCCGCGGTCGCGCACCACGGTGCAGAGTGCGGCGAGCTCGTCCGTCGTGCCATAGGCGCTCGGTGGATAGATGAGCCCGGAAGCGAGGCCGACGGCACCGTCCACCAGCGCGGAAGCCAGGAGCGCCTGCATCGCCGCGAGCTCGCCACCGGTCGGCGCCCGGTCGTCCGCCCCCATGACGCACATCCGCAGCGTCCCGTGGCCGACGAGCGAGGAAAAATTGATCGACATCCCCGAGGCCTCGACCGCGCTCGCGTACTCACCGAACGAGGTCCAGCTACGGCGGAGGTCCATCCGCTCGAGCTCACGGTCGAGCTCCGCCGCGGCGAGGCCGAACGCCGGAGCCGATGAGCCCCCGCAGTTCCCGGCGACGACAAGCGTCACACCCTGGTGGAGGGTGCTCTCGAGGGCTGAATTCACGAGGACCGATTCGTCCGAATGAGAGTGGATGTCGATGAAGCCCGGCGCGACGACCCTCCCGGTCGCGTCGACCACCGTGGTGCCACCGGCCGGGCCGATCTCGCCGACGGCGACGATCCGGCCGTCCCGAATGGCGACGTCGGCTCGCCGGCCCGGCGCGCCGGTGCCGTCGATGACCGTGCCGCCGCGGATGACGAGCCCGCTCATTGCCGCCGGTCCGTCAGCTCGCCCCGCTCGCGGCGGCGCGCGACGATGAGCAACCGCGGGGAGCGCTCGTCCGCGGGCGTGCCGTCACGATCACCCTGGACCGACACCACCTCGAACCCCGCTCGTTCGAGGAGCAGCTGCGCCTCCCGCCGGTAGAGGAAATGGAGGGTCAGCTCGCGCTCCTGCCGGCGGACCGTTCCGTTCTGACCGACAACGTCGATCCGCAGGGTCTGGGTGACCCGGTCCACCGTTGCGTGGCTACTGGTGAAGAACGTGACGCGCTCGCCGGTGCGCTCGTCCTGGAACGTGCCCTCGTCAAGGACCCCGCCATCCTCACCGGCGATCCGCTCCGGGTCAGGCTGAAAGACGTCGAGCGCGAGCTGCCCGTCGGGCACCAGATGCTGGCGGATACGCGCAAGGCAGGCGCCGCGGTCGTCCGGCGGGACCATCAAGAAAGTGTTGAACGGAACGATCACGAGGGCGAACCGCCGGCCCAGATCGAGATCCCGCAGATCCCCGCTGACGAACTCCGCGACGACCCCTGCCGCCCGGGCCCGCTCCGTCGCGCGCGCGAGCATTGCCCGCGAGCGGTCCAGGCCGACGACCGCATGGCCATCGGCGGCCAACGCGACGGCGATCCGCCCGCTGCCGCAGCCGAGCTCGAGCACCGGTCCGCCCGGTTCGGCCGGTTCGCCCGGTTCGGCCAGGCCCGACGCGAGCGCCCGGAACCAATCGACGTCCGGCCAGCGCGGAGCGCCGATGGCGAAACCGTACTGAAGGTCGTAGTACGCCGCGAGGCGCGCGTCCTCGTCGGGCGTCGCCGCCGCGCCCGTCCAGTCGACCGGGTCGGTCTGGTCGCTCTTCGCACGCCGGCTGGGCATCAGCTTGCCGTCACGCGCCGGGCGTGGGCCTCCTTCGCCTCGCGGAGCAGATCCGGCCGGGCGAGGACGTCGACCGCCGTGAAGGCGAGGGCCTTCGCCGCGATGTGCATCGCCTCGAGGGCCGCCGGCTCCTTGGCCGCCGCGGCGAAGGCATGGGAATGCCAAGGGACGCGCTCGGACGAGATGGACAGGAACGGGTGGATCGAGGGGACCGCGCTCGACACGTTCCCCATATCCGTCGACCCCGAGGTCTCACCGGGGCGCCGCGGGCCCATCGTGCGGCCGAGCGCGGCGGCATTCGCGGCGAACGCGGCAGCCAGCGGCGGATTGGTGGTCACGCGATCCATCGTCTCGCCCCATTCGTGCACCAGCAGGCAGCCGGTGGCGCGCGCAGCGCCCTCGAAACAGGCGAGGACCCGGCCCCGGAGCTCGGCAAGGTAGGCCGGGTCGGCCGCCCGAACGATGATCATCGCCGCGGCGCGCTCGGGAATGATGTTCGCCGCCTGGCCACCATCGGTGATGATGCCGTGGATCCGCGAGTCGGCCCGGACGAGCTGGCGAAGCGCTGACATCGCGGTCCAGCCGAGCAGCAGCCCATCGAGCGCGTTCACCCCCATCGAGGGCGCCGCCGCCGCGTGCGCCGCGGTCCCGCGGAACTCGAGATGGAGCACCGAGAGCGCGAGCATCAGCGGGTCGGCGACGTCGTGGTCCGCTGGATGGAACATCATCGCGACGTCGACATCGCGGAACAGGCCGGCATCGAGAAGCTTCACCTTCCCCGCCCCGCGCTCCTCCGCCGGCGTGCCGTAGAGACGCACCGTCCCGCGGAGCTCGTCAATGATCTCCGCCAACCCCAGGAACGCGCCAGCTGCAGCGGTCCCAATGAGGTTATGCCCGCAGCCGTGACCGACACCGGGGAGCGCGTCGTACTCCGCGAGGATGGCGACGACCGGCCCCTTCCCG
>JAYVCA010000145.1:0-4767 GCA_043750135.1 Chloroflexota bacterium
CGCGAGGAGCTCGCGCATGTCTGCCGTGCGACCGGACAGCGCCAGGAGACCCGAACGATGCTCGAGCGCGTCCTCGAGTGCATGTGCGTCGAGGCCGTGATCCCGTTGCGCTGCCAGCAGGATGCCGGGATCGACCGATCCCGCGCGTGTCGCCATCACAACGCCGTCAAGCGGCGTCATTCCCATCGACGTGCTCACCGAGCGACCCTGCCACACCGCGCTCACCGAGCAGCCTGCGCCGAGGTGCGCGACGACCACGCCAAGGTCGGGCCGTCCGAGGAGCGCGGTCGCGCGTTCGGCGGACCACGAAACCGAGAGACCGTGAAATCCGTAGCGGCGGTATCCCCACTCGGAGTACCACTCGTATGGGACCGCGTACAGATACGCCTCCTCCGAAAGCGTGGCGTGGAACGCGGAATCGAACGCGGCGGCGTGCGCGACAGCTGGTAGCGCGACGCGGGCTGCGGCAATGATCTCGGCCGCGACCGGGTTGTGCAGCGGCGCGAGCCACGCGAGCTCGCGGATGCCCCGCAGCACCGCCTCGTCGATCAGCGTCGTTCGGGTGAAGACCGAGCCCCCGTGGACCACGCGATGACCCACGGCCTCGACCAAGTCCAGACCGCTCCCGGCGGCTGCGATGGCTTGCAGTGCGCGACCGAGCGCGGCGGCCGCGTCGCCGACGCCACGCAGCGGAACGGTCACGCTCGCTGAGGGATCCTCGGAGCCGCCAGCAAGCACGCTTGCCTTGAGCGTCGATGAGCCGGCGTTCAGGACGAGCACGCGGTCTCGCATTCGCCGAGCGTAGGCCGCGGCAGCGCGCGGCGTATGGTGCACGCAGCGGAGGCAAGACATGACCACACCAGCGACGGCGGACGCAGCGGGGCCCCTGACCGGCGACGAGCTTCGCCGCATCGACGCATATTGGCGCGCGGCGAACTACCTTTCGGTGGGCCAGATCTATCTGCTCGACAACCCGTTGCTGCGCGAGCCCCTTCGCCCGGAGCACGTCAAGCCCCGGCTCCTTGGCCACTGGGGCACGACTCCAGGACTCAACTTCATGTACGCCCACCTGAACCGGGCGATCAAGAAGTGGGACCTCCAGGCGATGTTCATAACCGGCCCGGGCCACGGTGGTCCCGCGCTCCTCGCGAACGTCTACCTCGAGGGCACCTACAGCGAGATCTATCCCGAGGTGTCACGCGATGTCGCGGGCATGACGAAGCTATTCCGTCAGTTCTCGTTCCCCGGTGGGGTGCCGAGTCATGTCTCCGCCGAGGTCCCGGGATCGATCCACGAAGGGGGTGAGCTTGGTTACTCCTTGGCGCACGCCTACGGCGCCGTACTCGACGATCCCTCGCTCCTGGTGTGCTGTGTGATCGGTGACGGGGAGGCCGAGACCGGCGCGCTAGCGGCCTCATGGCACTCGAATAAGTTCGTCGATCCGGTCCACGACGGGACCGTGCTGCCGATCCTCCACCTCAACGGCTACAAGATCGCGAGCCCAACGGTGCTCGCCCGGATGCCGGAGCAAGAGCTCCGAGCGCTCCTGGAGGGATACGGCCACGCGCCGGTCTTCGTCGAAGGCGACGAACCGGTGTTGATGCACCAACAGATGGCCTCCGCGCTCGACCGAGTCGTGACGGAGTTCCGACGGATCAGAAGCGAGGCCGGCGTGGCCGGGCACGCGCGTCGGCAGCTCGCACCGATGATCGTGCTCCGCTCACCGAAGGGCTGGACCGGGCCGAAGACGGTGGACGGGAAGCCGGTCGAGGGCTCGTGGCGCTCGCATCAGGTCCCCATCGACGGTGCACGTACCAACGATGAGCACCGTGCGCAGCTCGAGGCGTGGATGCGGTCCTACCGTCCGGAGGAGCTGTTCGACCAGAACGGGACGCTCGTATCCGACCTCGCCGCGCTCCCGCCGACCGGCGAGCGCCGGATGAGCGCGAACCCGCGCGCGAACGGCGGGATCCGACTGCAGGACCTCGACCTCCCGGACTTCCGCGCATACGCGGTCGAGGTCCCGGCGCCAGGGGCGACGCAGGCAGAGCCCACGCGGGTGCTCGGCGCGTTCCTCCGCGATGTGATCGCGCGCAACCAAGATCGCTTCCGGCTCCTTGGACCCGACGAGACCACCTCCAACCGGCTCAATGCCGTCTTCGACGTGACGGACCGTGTTTTCGGCGACGAGATCCTCCCGACCGACGAGCATCTCGCTCCGCATGGGCGCGTCATGGAAGTGCTGTCGGAACAGATGATCGAAGGCTGGCTCGAGGGCTATCTGCTCACCGGCCGTCATGGCCTCTTCAACTGCTACGAGGCGTTCATTCACATCATCGACTCCATGTTCAACCAGCACGCGAAGTGGCTCAAGGTCACCCGCGCGCTGCCGTGGCGCCGCCCCATCGCTTCGCTCAACTATCTCCTCTCCTCGCACGTGTGGCGACAGGACAACAACGGCTTCTCGCATCAGGACCCCGGGTTCATCGATCACGTGGTCAACAAGAAGGCCGAGGTCATTCGCGTGTACCTCCCCCCTGACGCGAACACCTTGCTCTCGGTCGTGGACCACTGCCTGCGCAGCCGCAACTACGTCAATGTGATCGTCGCCGGGAAGCAAATGGAGCAGAACTGGCTGTCGATCGACGAGGCCGTCGCCCACTGCGCGCAGGGCGCCGGGATCTGGCAATGGGCGAGCACAGACCAGGGCCGAACGCCCGATGTCGTGCTCGCGTGCTGCGGCGACGTTCCGACGCTCGAGACGCTGGCAGCGACCGACCTGCTGCGGCAGCACCTCCCCGACCTCCGCGTGCGCGTGGTGAACGTCGTCGACCTCATGCGGCTACAACCCGACACGGAGCACCCGCATGGATTGCCTGACCACGAGTTCGACGAGCTCTTCACCACAGACAAGCCCGTGATCTTCGCGTACCACGGGTATCCATCGCTCATCCATCGCCTCGCGTACCGGCGGACGAACCATCCGAACCTGCATGTCCGTGGATACAAGGAGGAGGGCACGACCACGACACCCTTCGACTTGGTCATGCTCAACGACCTGGACCGCCTCCACCTCGTGATCGATGTCATCGATCGAGTGCCAGGCCTGCGCGAGCGTGCGGTCGACCTGCGTCAGTTGATGTTGGACCAGCGCGTGGCGTCCCGGGCGTACACGCGCGAGCACGGTGAGGACGCACCCGAGATCACCCAGTGGGTTTGGCCGGCTCACAGCGCGCCATGACCGCCACGGCGTGGCACTTCGGCGTGCCGCGCCCCACAGCAGTTCCTATAGGGACGAATGTCTCAGCCGGTTCTCAGCCGGCGACAAGCGAGGGGTCAGGCCGCGGCGTCACGCTGCGATCAGGGCCCACTGGAGGTCCCTGGTGATGATGTACGGCTCTTCGTTCGGTGTCGGCGGTCTATTCATGATCCTGTTCTGGGTCTTCGTCGTCGCGTTGGTCGTGTGGCTCGTCCTCACGCTCAGCCGGACGCAGGTCCACGGGGACGATGGTCCGACCGGCGCACTTTCCATCCTCGAAAGTCGCCTCGCGCGGGGCGAGATCGACGCGGAAGATTTCCGGCTCCGTCGCGCCGCGATCAGGGAGGCCAAGCCATGAACGCCCAACGTATCGCTGGACTTACCGCGCTTGTCGCAGGGCTGCTTCTCGTCCTTATCACCGTCGGAACGGCGATGTCTGGACCGATCGGAGCCTTCGGCAACGGCCCCTCGACCTCCTGGCAAGTTGGCCCCGGCATGATGGGCAGCGGCCAGCTGGGTGCCGGCATGATGGGCAGCGGCCACATGGGTGCCGGCATGATGGGTTTCGGAGCCTCAGGCCCCGCGGCGACCGCCGTTCCCGGAGCGACCGAGGTCCGAGTGCAGGCCGCGAACTTCGGCTTCGCACCGAACGAGATCCGGCTGCCGAAGGGCGCTGACCTGAATCTGACGCTCGCGAACCCCGCCGGCACCGGCGTCGTGCACGACCTCACCGTGCCTGCGCTGGGCATCCACCTCGTCGCCAATGCCGGTGAGACCCGCACGGCTGGGCTGCGCGGCCTCGCGGCCGGACGCTATGACGCCTACTGCAGCGTTCCCGGTCACGCCGATCTCGGCATGCGAGCGACGGTCGTGGTCGAGTGACGTAGGCAGCGCGATCGAGGGGGAGGGTGTTGTCCGCCTCAAGGGTGGCACTCGACAGTACGGCTGGAGGGGCTCGAACCCCCGACCTCAACGTTCGTAGCGTTGCGCTCTATCCAACTGAGCTACAGCCGCGCGGTGGAAGGCCAGTTTACAAGATGCCGGTGGCTGTCCGCGCGCCCTGAACGCAAGCGCGGGCCCGGCTGCCCCCTCTCGGCACGCCGGATGCATAGTCCGGACGCAAGGCGTGGCCCGGGAGGACCAAATGGACGCAGCCACCTCAGCGATCGACCCCGCGGCGGTCGCCGTCGCCGAGCAGGCGATGCTCGGGCGAGAGGGCGAACGCGCGGCACGGGAGATCCTGGACAGCCTCTGTGACCCGACACGCCTGAAGATCGTCCGCGCGCTCATGGAGACACCGCTCGCGGCAAGCGATCTCGCGCGGGTGATCAAGCGGAGCCGCGCCGCGACCAGCCAGCACCTCAGAGTCCTCCGCGAGGTCGGCGCGGCCATCCCCGCGCGCCAGGGCAACATCGTCCGCTACAGCCTCTCGCAGAATGTCAGCGCGAAGGTCCTCACCGATGTTGGTCGAGCGTTCGAGCGGCTCGACAGCGACAGCCGGGACGAGC
>JAYVCA010000146.1:0-4198 GCA_043750135.1 Chloroflexota bacterium
TCCAGCGCAAAAAACCAGAACCGGGACCCCGCCCGTAGCGTGGTCCCGGTCCGGCACCTTTCGCGATCCCGCCGAGGCGGAGCCGCGGGGGACACTCTACCCCGGGCCGCCAGCCCTGCCTCCAGCAGGCAGGCAGGCGAGCCTGGAGATATCAAAGCTGGTTGCGGCTACTTGAGCTCGGTGGTCGCTCCGGCGTCGTCGAGCTTCTTCTTGACCGCCTCGGCCTCGTCCTTGCCGACGTTCTCCTTGACCGCCTTGGGCGCGCCGTCGACGAGGTCCTTGGCCTCCTTCAGGCCGAGCCCGGTGATCTCGCGAACGGTCTTGATGACATTGATCTTCGAGGCGCCAGCCTCCTTCAGGATGACCGTGAACTCGACCTTCTCCTCGACGGCGTCGGCGCCACCGGCGCCCCCGCCGGCCGCGGCCGGACCGGCCACCGCGACCGGGGCGGCGGAAACGCCCCAGCGCTCCTGGAGGAACTTGCCGAACTGGGCGATCTCGAGGATCGAGAGACCCTCGATGTCCTTGGTCAGCTTGTCGAACTTCTCGGTGTTGGTGTCAACGGCCATGAGTGGTGATCCTTTCTTCTATGCGGCTTGCTGCCCGCGGGCCTGCAGCACGCGGATGAGGTTCGCGAGAGGCGCCTGGAGCGTCGCGACGGTCTGCACCAGCGGTGCTTGGAGGCTGCCGACGAACAGTGCCTGCAGCTGGATCCGCGCGGGGAGCTTGGCGAGCGATTGGACGTCGTCGCCGGTCATCGCCCGGCCGCCGATGTAGGCGCCGACGATCTTGAACGCCTTGTAGCCCCGGGACTCTTCGACGAGGCCCTTCGCCAGCTCGACCTCATCGCCGCTGCCGATGGCGACGGCGGTCGGGCCGCTGAGCAGCTCGCGGAGGCCGATCTTCTTCGCGCCGTCGGCGGCACGACCGAAGAGCGAGTTCTTCACGACGTGATACTCGACCCCGCGTGGACGCAGCTTCCGGCGAAGGTCCTGCAGCTCCTGCACGGTGAGGCCGCGGTACTGGGTGACGATGATCGTCGAGGCTGACGCAATGTCGGACTCGAGCACGGTCACGGCCTTGGCCTTCGCGGCGACGCCGCCGCCTTTGCGCTTGGTCTTGGGTCCGGACTTGATCTTTGCCATGTCTCTCCTTCCTTGTCGGACTGCAACAAGAACGGCCTCCATCCCGTGCGGGACGAAGGCCGATGGAGACGATGGACGTCACCCTGGGCTCATTCGCCTCCGCTGGCTCCGCCACCGGTGTGGTGTGGCGGATTCACTTCCCGTTCGGGAGACCGGCTTCTTCGGCTATGAAGTTGTGGGCTCAGTGTAGCCGGTGTCGCCGGCTAGGCGGTCGCCTTGCCGGCCAGCGCGACGGCCTGGCCGGTGTCGATCTTGACGCTCGGGCCCTGGGTGCTGGTGAGATACACGGTCTCAACGTAGTTCGCCTTCAGCCCGGACGGCCGGGCCCGGTTCACCGCGTCCATGACGGTCGCCAGGTTCTGGACGAGCGCTTTCTCGCTGAACGAGGACTTTCCGACGGTGGTGTGCACCACGCCGGTCTTATCGACCCGGAACTCGATCCGGCCGCCCTTTGAGTCGCGGACCGCCTTCGCCACATCGAATGTGACGGTGCCGGACTTCGGGTTCGGCATCAGGCCACGCGGGCCGAGGACCCGGCCGAGCCGACCGACCGCCCCCATGAGGTCCGGCGTCGCGACCGCCACGTCGAAGTCGAGCCAGCCGCCTTCGACCTTCTTTGCCAGATCGTCCGCGCCGACCTCGTCGGCGCCAGCAGCCAGCGCCTCCCGGGCCTTCTCTCCCTGCGCGAACACGATGACCCGCACGGTCTTTCCGGTACCGTTCGGGAGCACCGCGGCCCCGCGGACCATCTGGTCGGCGTGCCGCGGGTCGACGCCCATCCGCAGGTGAAGCTCGACGGTGGTGTCGAACTTCGCGCCCGAGGTCTCCTTGACCAGGTGGACCGCTTCCTCGGGGCTGTAGGTCTTGTCGCGGTCGATCTTCTTCGCCAGCTCGGTGTAGCGCTTCCCTGCCACGTCACTTCTCCTTCGACCGTTCCCGGTCTGCCACGACGAGCCGTGGTCGGCTTTGAGGAACTATGCGGTGATATCGACGCCCATGCTTCGCGCGGTACCCTCGACCATCGCCATTGCCGACTCGATCGAGGTCGCATTGAGATCGGCCATCTTCGTCTCGGCGATCGAGCGGACCTTCGCCTTCGACAGCTTCCCCACCTTGGCCTTGTTCGGTGTCGGTGAGCCCTTCTCGATCCCGGCCTCCTTGCGGATGAGGTCCGCGGCGGGCGGACTCTTTGTGACGAAGGTGTACGAGCGATCCTCGAAGATCGTCACGACCGCTGGGACCACCGTCCCGGTGAGCGGGGCGGTGCGCTCGTTGTACTCCTTGATGAACTGCCCCATGTTGATGCCGTGCGGTCCGAGCGCGGTACCGACCGGCGGCGCCGCAGTGGCTTTTCCCGCCTGGATCTGGACCTTGACGACGGCCTTGATCTTCTTCATGTGTTCATCGCAGGGGCTTCGCCCCTGCCACCCCGTTTCTTGATCATCGCGGGGGCTTTGCCCCTTCCACCCGGTTGGATCACTACTTGACCAGCTTTTCGATCTGGAGGAAGTCCAGCTCGACCGGCGTCTCGCGACCGAAGATCGACACGAGGACCTTGACCTTGTTGCGCTCGGGGTTCACCTCGTCGACCACTCCGTGAAGATCGGTGAACGGACCATCGGTGACCCGAACGGCCTCGCCCTTGGTGAACGCGACCTTGTACTTCGGTGCGTCGAGCTTGATCTGGCGAAGGATCGCCTTCACTTCGCCGTCGGAGAGCGGGGTCGGGGTGGTGCCCATCCCGACGAAGCTGGTGACGCCCGGGGTATTCCGCACGACGTACCAGGAATCGTCGCTCATGTTCATCTCGACCAGCACGTAGCCCGGGTAGACCTTGCGCTCGACCGGATGCCGCTTTCCGTTCTTGATCTCGATCTCTTCCTCAGTGGGGACGAGGACCTGGAAGATCTTGTCGCCCATGTCCATCGAGTGGATGCGGTGCTCGAGATTCGTCTTCACCTTGTTCTCGTACCCGGAGTAGGTGTGGATGACGTACCAACGGCGGTTTGCCTCATCCGCCGTGGGGGCCGGCGCGGCCGCGGCGGCGACAGGCGCCGGCTCGGGCTGGGGCTCGGGCTCAACGACGGGCTCCGGCTCGGCCTCGGCCACCGCGCCGGCCTTGCGCAGCGCGGTCTTCGCCGCCTCGACCGAGATCGGATCCTCATCCGGCTCGGCCGTGCCGAGGAACGCACGAGCGGCCTGGGCGGCGGCGGCATCGGACAGCTTCGCCGCGTCGGGCTCGTTCCGCTCGTTCGGGGCCTCCGGCTCCGCCTCGGTCGTGCGCAGCGGGTCCTTCTCGTCACTCATCGCCTACTCCTCATTGGGCCGGCAGGACCGGCGAGGCCTCGGGCGTACCGAGGATCCCGCGCGTGACCACCGCGGTGAACAGGTTGTCGAATAGGAAGATGTACACGGCGATGAGCACGGAGATGAAGATGACGATGATCGTGAGCCGCACCACGCTCGCGCGTGACGGCCAGGTCACCTTCCGCAGCTCCTGCCAAGACTCCTGGGCAAAACGGACGATTCCGCCTGCTGGTCGCGTCGCCATTCCTAGCATCCTTTCCTGACTACAAGCACGGCAGGAGAGACTCGAACTCTCAACCTACGGTTTTGGAGACCGTTGCGCTGCCAATTGCGCCACTGCCGTATGACTTAGCGCGTCTCCCGGTGCGGCGTGTGCTTGCGGCACCGCGGGCAGAACTTCGGCATCTCGAGACGGTCGGGGTCGTTCTTGCGGTTCTTCTGCGTCGCGTAGGTACGCGACCGGCAGGTCGTGCAGGCGAGAGTGATGACCGGGCGATTGTCCTTCGGCATTCTGGTTCCGTTCTTATTCCATCCCCAGCTTCGCTGGAGACACGCTCACGGCCGGTTGAACTCGTTCGACTCGGCGAAGCCGAGTCTCTCTCGTACTCATCCCTCTTCCCTATTCCAGGATCTTCGTGACGACGCCGGCGCCGACGGTCCGGCCACCTTCGCGGATCGCGAAGCGCAGGCCTTCCTCGAGGGCGATCGGGGTGATCAGGGTGACGGTGAGGGTGGTGTTGTCCCCG
>JAYVCA010000147.1:0-6801 GCA_043750135.1 Chloroflexota bacterium
GAGCACCGTGATGCGATCGGCGAGCCGGAAGACGACGTCCATGTCGTGTTCCACGATGAGGAGCGTGAGCGATCGGTCGAGCGACGCGATGAGAGCGGCGATCCGCTCCGTCTCCGCCGGGGACATTCCGGCCGTGGGCTCGTCGAGGAGCAGCACCGTCGGTGCTTGGGCGAGCGCCACCGCGAACTCGAGCTGGCGGCGCTCGCCATGCGACAGCGCGCGCGCCGGCGTATCGGCACGTTCCTCCAGGCCAACGCGGGCTAGCCCAGCCTGCGCCGCGATCCGCTCGGCGCGCGATGGCGAGGCGAACGGACGGTAGGTACCCTCGCGCAGGCCGGAGGCGAGGGCGACATTCTCCCAGGCCGGGAGCGACTCAAAGAGCTCATTCCGCTGATACATCCGGGCCAGGCCGCGGCGCGCCCGTTGCCAGGGGCGGAGCGCAGTGATGTCGGCGCCGGCGAGGCGGACGGTTCCCGCCGTGGCGGCGAGCTCCCCGGTGAGCACGTTGAAAAATGTCGTCTTCCCCGCGCCGTTCGGGCCGATGACCGCGCGCCGCTCCCCCTTGGCGACGTGAAGATCGACGCCGGCGAGCGCCCGGATCCCGCCGAAGTCGCGGCGCAGGCCCATCACCTCGATCACGTCCGGACCCGTTCGGCGGCACGGCGAATGAGGCCGGCCAGGCCCTGCCGGGCGAAGACGACGAACAGGATGAACACGACCCCCAGGACCGTCTGCGAGAAGCCGATGGAGGACGACAGCACCCGCTCGATGAACAGCACCACTGCCGCGCCGAGGAGCGGTCCGAGCAACGTGCCGGCACCACCGACGAGAACGATCACCAAGCCGGTCACCGAAGTGCCGAGCGCGACGTCGTTCGGCGATACGAACCGGAACGCGTAGGCCGACAGCGCCCCGGCGATCCCAGCAAGGGCGCCGGCAAGCACGAACACCGACAGCTTCAGGGTGCGGGTGTCGTATCCGAGCGCGCGCATCCGCCGCTCGTTCTCGCGGATCCCGGTAAGGGCCCTGCCGTACGGCGAGCGCGTCACCCGCCAAAGGAGGAGCGTCACCAGCGCAAAGACGGCCGCCACGAGCAGATACAGCGCCTCCGCCGACGCGAGGTCGATACCGAAGAGTGACGGCCGACGAACCCCGGCGAAACCGTTCGATCCACCGGTAAGCTCCGTCGCCTGGTACGCGAGCGCGTACACCATCTGGGCGAGCGCGAGGGTGAGCATGAGGAAGAAGATCCCGAGCGCTCGGACCGCGAGCGCGCCGATGACGAACGCAAGCAGCCCGGCGACGAGCGCGGCAGCGCCGAGGCCGACGAGAAGCTCGTTCGTCGCCAGTCGCTGCCCGACGATCGCGGCCGCGTACGCACCGGCGCCAAAGAACGCGGCGTGGCCGAGCGATGGCAGCCCCGCGCGGCCGACGAGCAGATCGAGCGACCCGGCAAAGATGGCAAAGATGAGGATGTCCCGGATCACGCTCGTCGCATAGCGCGACGACTCCCATTCCCGCGACCATTGCGGGAACGTCGCGATCGCGATCCAGACCGCCACGGCCGCGGTCCACCCAACGACGGCGCGACTCATCGGCCGATGCGGACGCGCCCGAGGAGTCCGGTGGGCCGAAACAGCAGGACGAGCGCCATGATCGCGAAGATGAGCGCGAGCGCGAACTGCGGCACCAGGACCGTGCCGAAGGTATCGGCCGGCCCGATCACGGCGCTCCCGGCCACAGCGCCGCCAAGGGATCCGAGGCCGCCGACCACGACCACGATGAGCGAGAAGATGAGCGCGTCGACGTCCATCCCAGGCTGGAGCCCAAAGACCGGCGCTGCGATGACCCCGGCGATCCCGGCGAGCGCGGCGCCTACGGCGAAGGTACCGGCGAAGAGCCGATCGGTGTTGACGCCGAGCGCCGAAAGCATCTCCGCGTCGCCCACCCCGGCGCGGATGAGCGCCCCAAGCCGAGTGCGCCGGTGGATCGCGCCCAGGGCGAGGGCCAGCGCGAGACCAAAGCCGATGACGAAAAGGCGGTAGAGCGGATAGTCGCTCCCCGCGATAGCGATCGAGTGGTCCAGGCCGGCGGGCGCCGCCAGGGAGCGGACCTCGCCGCCCCAGCCCCAGTCGGCGCGCAGCCGAATGAAGTCGACGATGATCAACGAGAGACCGATGGTCACGAGCACTTGATCGAGATGGCGTCCGCGCAAACGCCGCAGCAGCAACGGCTCGACGACCAGGCCGAGTGCGGCGAGAAGGAGCGGGACGACGACCAACGCCACCCAGAACGAACCGGTGATCCGCACGACCGAGAGCGCGAGGTACGCGCCCAGCATGTAGAACGCGCCGTGCGCGAGGTTGACGACGTCCATCATCCCGAAGATGAGCGACAGGCCCGCGGCGAGCACGAAGAGCAGGGCGCCGAACGAGATCCCGTTCAGCGCCTGTTGGAGCACCAGCTCAGGGGTCACGCGGCGATGCTAGCGGGCTCCGCGACTACTTCCCGGGGTCCGTAACACGGCCGATCTTGTCGACGACCGCGTTCACCGCCTGCCCGTTCACCGTCCGCACCTCACGGATGTACATGTCCTGGATCGGGTTGTGGGTGTCCTTGTCGAACTCAAAATCGCCGCGCGGACTCTTGAACTTCACATCCTCGAGCGCGCGGATGAGCTTCTGCTTGTCCGAGGTGTCGCCCGCGACCTTCTGGAGGGCCTGATCGAGCGCGCGCATGCCGTCCCAGGCCTGCACCGCAAAGACATCCGGGAGCAGGTTGTATTCCTTCTGGAACAGCTCCTTGAAGGCCTTGTTCTCGGGGTTATCGAGCTCGAACGCCCAAAAGAGCGAAGTGATCGCGCCGTTGGCGCCGTCCTTCACCTCGCGAAGCACGTCCTGCTCGGTGAGGAAGCCCGCGCCGTTCATCTTGTAGCCCGCCGCGGGCATCCCGAGGTCGTTCCAAGCCTTGATGTACTTCACCGCGTCGGCTCCGGAGAAGAACGAGTAGATGTCTTTCGTCGGCTGGGCCTTGAGCTGCGTGACGAACGGCGTGAAATCCGCGCTCCCGAGCGGCGCTTTGAGCGTTCCGGTGACCTTCCCGCCGTTCTTGGCGAACCCGGTGGTGAAGTCGGCGGCGCTCTCGGTCCCGAACCCGTAATCGGCGATGAAGATGAAGGCTTCCTTCACATTCTTCTTCCCCGCCATGTACTCGCCGATCGGCTCGGAGATCTGATACGAGCTGAATGAGGAGCGAAAGATGTACGGGCTCTTGCACGACGGCTTGCAGTCGGTGGTCGTTCGGGTAAGGGCGTTCCCACCGGCGTTCGTCTCGATGAAGATCAGCTTCGAAGAGTCCACGACGTTGCGGACGGCGTACGCGATCGGCGTTGCGACGATGCCGAGCATGACGTCGATGTTGTCCTGATCGATGAACTTCTGGGTCTTCTGGAGCCCGACCTGCGGATCGTTCGCCTCATCTTCGTAGATGACCTGCACCGCGCGGCCCGCCAGCTTGTTGCCGGCGTTCTTCAGGTACAGGTCGGTGGCGCGCTTCATCGAGTTGCCGAGCTCGGAATAGACCTTGGTGAACGGCAGGAGCTGGCCGATCTTCAGCGTCTTGCCGGCGGGGGCCGCGGACGACGCACCGGCGCTGGCCACCGTCCCACCGCTGGCGGCCGGCGCGCAGGCGGCCGCGAGCGCGGCGGCGGACGCGGTCACCAGGAACGACCGCCGTGACATTCGATAGGAGTAGCCACGGCGCGCGGCAAGCTCGTTCGGTGCCTTCTCCTGGGTCACTGCATCCCCTCCACCGCGCTGGTCCGCTGGGCCAGATCGGCCCTTCCGGGCCCAGATACCGGTGAGACTAGTCGCGCGCGAAGAGCGTTGCCAGCCCCTGGCCAACGCCGATGCACATGGTCGCCAAGCCGTAATGGCCGCCGCGGCGCTCGAGCTCCCGCAGCACCGTCCCGGCCAAGCGCGCGCCGGAGGCCCCGATGGGGTGGCCGATCGCGATCGCCCCGCCATTTGGGTTCGTCCGATCGTCGGGCAGCCC
This sequence comes from Chloroflexota bacterium, assembly GCA_043750135.1. Taxonomy (GTDB): domain Bacteria; phylum Chloroflexota; class Limnocylindria; order P2-11E; family P2-11E; genus UBA4735. The sequence continues at coordinate 4,054 of JAYVCA010000147.1, forward strand.
AAGCTCGCGAATACAGGGCAGGACCTGCGCGGCAAAGGCCTCGTTCAGCTCGATGGCATCGATCTCGTCCACCGATACCCCGGTCCGCTCGAGAAGGCGACGGACCGCCGGGATCGGACCCAGACCCATCGTGTCGGGGTGCACGCCGGCCGAGGCGCTGGCCACGATCCGGCCGAGCGGCCGGAGCCCGAGCGAATCCGCCTTCGCGCGGCTCATGATCATGAGCGCGGCCGCCCCGTCGTTGATCCCCGAGGCGTTCCCGGCGGTGACGGTCCCGTGCGCGCGGAACGCCGGCCGGAGCCGAGCGAGCTGTTCGACGGTCGAACCGGGCCGCGGATGCTCGTCCGCGATGACCGGTCCGGCGGGTGCATTCACCGCGACGATCTCGCCGGCGAAGAATCCGGCGTCCCGTGCCGCGGCGTACCGCTGCTGGCTCCGCGCGGCATACGCGTCCTGCTCCTCACGGGACACCTGCCGCTCGTCGGCCACCTTCTCGGCGGTCTCCCCAAGCGAGGTCGGGTGGAAGCCGAGATCGGCCATCCGCGGATTCACCAGGCGCCACCCGAGATACGTGTCCACCAACGTCCGCTCGCCGCGCGGGAACGCCTCGGACGGCTTCAACATCACGAACGGCGCGCGACTCATGCTCTCCTCACCGCCGGCCACGACGAGGTCGGCCTCGCCGCTGCGGATCCGGCGGGCCGCGTCGTTCACCGCCTCGAGTCCGCTGCCACACAACCGGTTCACCGTGACGCCCGGTGTCTCCTTCGGCAGCCCGGCGAGGAGCGCGGCCATCCGTCCGACGTTGCGGTTGTCCTCGCCGGCCTGATTCGAGGCACCAAAGACCACCTCATCGACTTCCGACGGCGGGACACCGGTGCGTTCGAGGACCGCCCGGATGACGAGCGCGGCAAGATCATCCGGCCGCACACCGGCGAGCGCGCCCCCATACCGCCCGAACGGCGTGCGAACGTAGCCGACGACGAGCGCATCGCGGTCGTTCTTTGTCGATCGGGTCACAGCGCTCACCGGCCCTCGAACGCCGCGGGGCGCTTCGCCAAGAACGCGCGCACGCCCTCGGCGTAGTCACGCGAGCGGCCGGCGCGATCCTGCAGACCGGCCTCCACCTCGAGGAATCCGCCGAGGTCGTGCTCCCAGGCGGCGTTCAGACCTTCCTTGGAGAGGGCATAGGCCTCTGTCGCGCCGGCCGCGACACCGCGGGCGTAGGTGCGCCAGGCCGCGGCGAACTCTTCGTCCGGCCACACGCGGGTCACCAGACCGATCCGCAGGGCTTCAGCGCTCGAGACCGGCTCGCCGCTGATGATGAGATCGCTGGCGCGACCCCAGCCGATGAGCCGCGGTAGGAAGAATGCCGCGCCCGCATCCGGCACCAGCCCGACGCGGCTCCACGCCGCGTGGAAGGATGCCGACGCTGCCGCGACCCGCACATCGCAGGCGGCGACGAGCCCCAGACCCGCACCCGCGGCGACCCCATTCACCGCGGCGATGACCGGCTTCCGCATCGTGCGGATCGCGACGATGAACGGCTGGTAGCGGCGCCGGAGCTCGTCACCCAGCCGGAGCTCACTGCCGCCATCGAGGGCGGCACCCCGATCACGGAGGTCCTGCCCGGCCGAGAACGCGCGTCCCGCTCCAGTAATGACGACCGCACGCACCGCGGTGTCGGCGGCCAGGTCCGCGACCGCGGCGCCCAGCGCCGAGGTGAGGGCCTCGTCGAAGGCGTTGAGCACATCGGGGCGATCAAGGGTGATGATCGCCAGCCCACCGTCGCGCTCGACCCGTATCGCGGCGGTCATTTTCCCTTGAAGACCGGTTTCCGCTTGTTCACGAACGCGTCAACGCCTTCCTTCTTGTCCTCGGTCGCGAAGAGCAGGTAGAACGCCTTCCGCTCGAATTCGAGCCCGGCATCGAGCGTCGAATTCTGCGCGAGATCGATCGCCTCGGTCGCGAGCCTGACGGCGATCGGCGGTTTTGCCGCGATCGTGCGGGCGAGAGCCTTCGCATCGTCGAGCCACGAGGCCGCGGGATAGACATGCACCGCAAGGCCGATGGCCTTCGCCTCGGCTGCGGTGATGCGGCGCCCGGTCAGGACGAGCTCCATCGCGACGTACTTTCCGACCGCGCGGGTGAGGCGCTGCGTGCCGCCGGCGCCGGGGATGATCCCGAGGTTCACCTCGGGCTGGCCGAATTGGGCGGTCTCCGACGCGACGATGATGTCGCAGAGCATCGCGAGCTCGCAACCTCCGCCAAGTGCGTACCCCGAGACCGCGGCGATGATCGGCGTGCGCACCTTGCGGACCCGCTCCCAGGCCGAGGTGAGGTCCTGCTCCAGCATCGAGATCGGCGTGGCGGTCACAAAGGCATCCTTGATGTCCGCTCCGGCGGCGAACGCCTTGTCGTTCCCGGTGAGGACGATGCAGCGGATCTCCGGATCGCCGTCGAGCTCCTCGAGCGCCGCGACCAGTTCGGTCATGAGCTCTTCAGAAAGCGCGTTGAGGACCTCGGGCCGGTCCAGCTGGACCGTCGCGATGGGCGCTTCGCGGGTGACGATGATCGTGCTCACGTGCCGACCCCCATTCCCCTGCGGAGTATCTAGTACAGCTGGCCCTTGGGCGCCGGCTGGCAGGTCGGGCAGAGGTCCACGTCATCGAGCCCCTTGCGCCGCCGCATGATCGCGGTCCCGCAGCGCGGGCAGGGCGCCCCCGCGCGGCCGCGGACCCGCAGGTG
>JAYVCA010000148.1:0-6726 GCA_043750135.1 Chloroflexota bacterium
ACGCCGGTGTTGCCGCTCGTCGCGTCCAACAACGTCGCTCCGGCGGGGATCCCGGCATCCTCGGCCGCCAGGACCATCCAGAGCGCCGGACGATCCTTCACGCTGCCGCCGGGGTTCGCCGATTCGAGCTTGGCCCACACCTCGGCCCGCAGGCCCGCGCCAATGCGGGATAGGTGGACGAGGGGTGTGTCGCCGATGGCGGCGAGGACCGTCCCACGGACGCGCTCGCGGACGGTGGCGGCGTCGAGGCTCAGGCTCGGACCAGCTCCAGCGCGCGACGTGCGAGCCGAAGCGCCTCTTCGCTGTCACCGGCGCCTTCGACCGCGCGGGACCACCGATCGAAGATCCCGCGAACGAGATGCGGCGCCCGATCCTCCGCCAGCGTTCGCGCGTCCTGGAAGGACCGCCGCGCGGCCGAGCCGTTCCCCGCCATCTTCAGCTCGCCGATGAGCACGAGGGCTCGCACCTGCGCGTCGGGCTGATCCGCCTTCCGTGCGAACTTCAGCGCCGCCTGGGCGAGCTCCAGCGCCTCGGCCGGATCGGACTTCGCCGCGATCTCGGCCTCCGTCGTCCGGATCGACGCGAGCGTGCCGTCGCGCTTGTTCTCATGGGCGATCGCCGCCGCCCGGGCCAGGCATTCGCGCGCGCGCTCGCGATTCCCGTTCTCGGCGTAGAGCGCTGCGACGGTGTCGAGCGTGGCGGCGATGCTGTCGAGCGAGCTCAGCTCCTCAAAGGTCTGCAGGCTGCGGCGGCTGTAGCGGATCGCAGTCTCGACATCGCCCTGCTGGCGATAGCTGCTCGCGAGCCCGGCGTACAGCCCACCGATCGAGGCGCGGTCGCTGAACTGCTCGGCGAGCACGATCGCACGCTCGAATATTGGAAGCGCCTGTTTGGGCTGCCGCTGGTGTAGCAACGTGACGGCAAGGTCGGCGAGCCGGCGGAAGAGGAACGGCGGGTCGTTCAGCAGCCCGTCGTCGCAGGCCTGGATGCACTCGCGATACAGGCGGATGGCGTCCTCGTAGGCATAGGTGGCCGCGTACGCCGCGGCGAGGTCGGCCTTCAGCCGCACGGTCTCCGCGCGATCGCTCAGAAGCTCGGCCATGCGTTGCGCACGCTCGATGAGCGGGAATGCCTGCTTGGCCTGCCCGAGCGCGTTGTGTGCCGTGGCGAGCGACCGCAGACGAACGAGCTGATCCGCGGGCGGCAAGCCTTCGTCCAGCGTTTCGAGGATCGCGACCGCTTCGGTGGCGCGCCCCTGCTCGATCAGCCGAAGCGCTTCGAGCAGGTCGAACTGCGGAGCCGCAGGCGAGGCGGAGCCACCAAGGAGGTCGGCGGGCTGGACGCCAAGGACCCCGGCGATGTGCTCGAGCGCTTTCATCGAGGCGCGGGTCCGCCCGGACTCGAGCATCGAGATGTAAGCCTTGGTGTACTGCGGCTCGGCCACCTGCGCCTGGGTCAGCCCGCGCGCGGTCCGGAGAGAACGGATGCGGGCTCCGACGTCAGCGACCATCGGTGACCGGATCGCGTTGGGTGAACGGGTCATCTCAGTCACTATACGGGGCCTTCGCCCGGGCTTGAGGCGTCATCGGCCCCCGAGCCGCAGTCGAGCGTCAGCGCTGCGCGACGAGTCGAAGCTGCTGCAGCCCACCGGTCACCGCGGCGATGGACAGGAGCGAGGCCGGGCCGACGAAGCTCAGCAGCGCAACCAGAGGCGTGACCGGATCGAGGGTCTGGAGTCCGGCCTGGGACAGCGCGAGGACCATCGCTGCGGCGAGCGCGCCACCGGAGAGGATGACCCCGGCGCGGGACAGGACCAGCGGGACCGCTCGGCCGTCGACGAGCTGATCGATGCGCGCCTCGGTGACCGAAAGGGAGCCCACCGGGACGAGGAGGCCGAGCGATACGTCGTCGGCATCGGGAAGGACCTTGTACAGCGCCGCGGCGAGCGCCCGCACCCCGCCGGTGGTCCGGACCGCGTCCTGGTCCGCCGCGATCTCTTTCTGGACGGTGTAGTACTGGACGAGCTCCTCGACGACGGGCACGACATACAGACCCGCGGCGAAATAGCGGGCGATGACCAGGCGCAGCGGGTCGCGATGCCGCAGGTGGTAGCGCTCGTGGAGCAGCACCGCGCGAAGCTCATCGTCCTCGAGCCGGCCGACGAGCCCGGTGGAGAGACAGATCCGCGGCCGAAGGAACCAGTAGCAGAACGAGAACGGCCGCACGTCGCGCACGACATCGACCCGCCCAGTGAGCTCGAGCTCGGAAGCGAGGACCACGATCACAGCCGGGGTCGCGATCTGCTGCGACAGAAGCCTTCGAATGAGGGCGACCGTCGCAACAAGCTGTCGAAACAGCGCGACGAGGCCCAGCGCGATGCCGCCGAACGCGAGCAGGAGGACGAGCACCGCGACGATGTCCGCGGTCTCGGCGGTCCCGCGCGTAAACAGTTCGTCCGCGCGCGGGAGAAGCGTTCCGAGCAGGGTCATCAGGATCGCGCTCGACGTGAGCGCCAGCAGCACGAGGACCGCGAAGGCCCGATCCGCGGAGCGGGTCATCGCTGCTCTTTCTCCGCGATGCGACGGAGCGACGCGCGGTGCGTCGCGTCGACGCCGTTCAGCTCCGCGGTGAAGTGCGCGAGGGCGACATCGCCGAACTCGTCGACCAGGCCACGCACGATCTCGCGCGACAGGCGTGCACGATGCTCCTCGCGGGTGAACGCCGGCCGGTAGACGTAGGTCTTGCCGTCACGATCGCGGATGAGAAGGCCCTTGACGTGAAGGCGGGTCATGATCGTCATGACCGTGGTGTACGCGAGCGATCGTGACTGACCGAGATCGTCGACGACGTCGCGCACGGTCGCGCTCCGGCGCTTCCACAGGCGGTCCATGACCGCCGCTTCGAGCGGTCCGAGGAACGTGTCGTCGCCGCTCCGGCCAGGCTGCCGCGAGCGCTTCAGTCGGCGGAGATCGTCGCCCATCACACCTCGATCATCCCACTTTTGGGAGCGCGCGGGGACCCCGGCGGGGTGCCAGCAGACGTGGATGCCGCTCGGCCGCGGTCTCGCGCCCGTGGGCCAACGTGACATGGAGCGCCACGACCAGGTGCCCGTCACGCGGGCTGAACGTCGGGCTGCCGTCGGCGGGGCGGCGTTGCAACACGCCGGCGTCAGCGAGCGCCGCGAGCTCGCGCTCGGCGTACGGCTGCGACAGGCCGGCCCAGACCGCCGCGCGCTGCGCGGTGTTCTCGCCCACGGAGAGCGCGTGGAGCAGCCGCAGCCGGTCCGGATCGGCGAGCAGCTCGATGGCCGCGGCGGCCCGCTCGTAGTCCCGGTCGGGGCTCCGCTGGAGCAGCGTCGGATCGCTGTGAAAAAGGTTGAGCTCCCAGTCCGCCTCGACCGCCATCGCACCCCTCGCCGTACTACCGCCTCGTAGTACGTTCTTCGACATACTACCGACGTGTAGGAGTAGCGGTTCAAGAAAAATTCAGTCCATTCGATCGCCTCAGTCCGCGGACGCCACCGCCGGCTCTGCGACCGGCTCGCTCGGCTGGCTGCTCCCGCCCGAACGGGCGTTCACCGCGACGGCCGAGACGATGAGCGCGGCGCCGGCGAGCATGCGCCAGGTGAAATCTTCGCCGAGCGCGAACGCGCCGATGAGGAGCGCCTGGGTCGGGATGAGGACCTGCGACAGCATCACCGTGGTGGGTCGAAGGCGCCGGAAGAGCCAGAGGTTGAGCACCAGGCCGACACACGAGCCCCCGATGACCAGGTAGCCGAAGGCGATCCCGGCCTCGAGGCCCCACTGCTGCGGTTGCGACCATTGCGACAGCGCGAACGGCAAGAGCACGAGCGCCCCGACCCAGGTCTGGAGCCCGATGATCGCGATCGGCGATTCACGCGCGAGCACCCTGGCCGCGAGGATCGCCGCGACGGCCCAGCTCATTGGCACAAGCGCCAGCAGGATCGTGGCGATGAGCGCGTTCGGTCCTTCGCTCAAGGATGGGGCACCGACCAGGAGCGCGGTGCCGATCAGACCGAGCGCCAATGCGACTAGCTTGAGCGGGGACAGTCGATCGCCGCGAACGAGGAAGTGCGCGAACACGGCGGTCCAGACCGGCGCGGTCGCGCCGAACACCGCGACCAGGCCCGACGGCACGAACTGCTCGGCCCAGAAGATGACGATCCAGGAGAAGCCGATATTCGCCACGCCGGCCACCGCGGTCGCGGCGAGCACCCGCGGGCGCCGCGGGAAGCGTTGCCCGAGAGCGAACGCGAGAACGGTAAGGATCGTGGCGACGGCGATCGCCCGCTCGAAGGCGAAGGCCCAGGGCGGCACGTTCGCGACGCCGATCTTGATCGCCCCCCAGGTCGTGCCCCAGAGCAGGACCATCGCGATGTAGGCCAGCGCGACCCGTGGTGCCATGGGGATATTGTCGGTGGATGCGGCGAACGGGGCTGGTGGCTGCGATCCTTCTCCTTGCGGTCGCGTGCACTCCTGCCCCGGCGACCCCGGCGACGCTCGTCGGCACCGACCTCGGGACCTCACCGGCGCCGGACTTCACCCTCACCGATGGCATCAGCGGACGCGTGATCGCCCTCGGCGACCAGCGGGGCAAGGTCATCGCCCTCACGTTCCTGTACACGCGCTGCCCCGACGTCTGCCCGCTCACCGCGGAGACGCTGCGGCAGGCCCAAAAGCAGCTTGCCCCCGCGGACCGCGATCAGGTCCTGTTCGTCGCGGTCACGGTCGACCCCGAGCACGACACCCCCGCCGCGGTCCAGGCGTTCGCGGCGGCCCACGGGCTGGAGCGGAACTTCGCCTACCTCATCGGGCCGGGAGGCAGCCTGCGTGGGGTGTGGAGCGCCTATGGGATCCGCGTGGTCCCCGACCCGTCAACGCCCGGGCACAGTGACGCGATCTACCTCATCGATCGGAAGGGCCGCGAGCGGGCACTGGTGCATTCCGATATCGGCGCGAGCGATCTCGTGACCGACCTACGGCTGCTGTTGAAGGAGCAATAGCGGCAGCGTCTAGCCGACGATGTAGATGACGGTGAAGAGGCCGATCCAGACGACATCCACGAAGTGCCAGTAGATGCTCGCGGCCTCTACCGCGAGATGGCGGCCAGCGCTGAACTGGCCCCGGAGTGCCCGATACAGGCAGATCGCGATGAAGATCACGCCGCCGGTGACGTGCGCACCGTGGAAGCCGGTGAGGGTGAAGAACACGCCGCCGAAGATCCCGTCGCGCGGCAGGAAGCCAAGGTGGGCGTATTCATAGGCCTGGCCGGAGAGGAACGCCACCCCGAGGAACACGGTGATCGCCAGCCAGCGGATACAGGTGCGGCGATCGCCGCGCGCGATGGCTCGCACCGCGAGCTGCATCGTGACGCTCGAAGAGACCAGGGCGATGGTGATGATGATCGGCAGGCCGGCCCAGGTGGGCTTCTCGCCGAAGATCGGCTCCCACTCGGGGATCCGCGCGCGCAGGTAGAAGTACGTGGTGAAGAGGGCCGCAAAGAACATCGCCTCGCTCGAGACGAACAGGACGATCGCCCACATCCCGCTGTTGAACTTCGTCGGCTGGGACTCCAGGCCGGTGTCGTTCAGCGGGAGCCGATCGGCCGAGGGCGTGCCGCGGCGGCCGCGGATGATGGTCCGGCCGGCGTCACGAGGGGTGGTCGCCACGCTAGTGGCCACCCCCCTGCTCGCCATGGCCGGCCCCGTCACCGGCGTGGCTGAACGCCCGAGCGTCCTCGATGAGCCAGCCGGCCAGACCGACGAGGAAGATGAGGCCGCCGATCGCGACGAGCACCAAGCCGTAGAGGATGCCAAAGGAGAGGATCGTGACCCCGATCCCGATGGTGACCGGGGCCATGCTGGGCGGCGGCAGGTGGATCTGGGGCTCGCCGTGTCCGGACATCTGCAGAACTCTAGGACATGGATTGGCGCACGTCGAAACGACCCGGTAATCTTGCCCGCATGACCCAGACGCTCCGGCGGCTCGGCCTCGTCCTGTCCGCGGTCGTGGCGCTCATGGCCGCCACGGCCGGCGCGGCGCTGGCCGAGGGCCCCTGGGCCAACGACCCACAGGGCCCGATCGCGAAGACGGTCGCGGATCTGTACTGGTTCATGTTCATCATCGCGGTCATCGTGCTGGCGATCGTCGTGGGCGCGCTCGTTGTCGCCGGCGTGCGATTCCGCGAGCGCCCGGGGCACGTCGCGCGCCAATACCACGGTCACAATCTCCTCGAGCTCATCTGGACCGTCGTCCCCACGCTCATCGTGGTGAGCCTCGCGGTCCTGTCGTTCCAGCGCCTCCTCTACATCAACGACGTGAACACCGACACCGCGATGACCGTGAACGTCGAGGGCAAGCAATGGGTCTGGAACTTCGTCTATCCGAGCGACGCGAAATTCAAGCTCTCCGACAACAGCTACCTGCAGGGCGCCGAGGAGCTCCACATCCCCGTCGGGCAGAAGGTCAAGCTCGCGCTCCACAGCAAGGACGTCATCCACTCGTTCTTCATTCCCGGCCTGGGGGGCAAGAAGGACGCCGTCCCCGGCCGCGACACCTCGATGTGGATCCAGGCCGACCACGCCGGCACGTACAAGGGCCAATGCACCGAATTCTGCGGCGACGGCCACGCCGACATGCTCATCACCGTCGTCGCGCACGACCCGCAGGACTACGACAAATGGGCCCTCGGCGCAGTGTCCAAGGC
>JAYVCA010000149.1:0-2744 GCA_043750135.1 Chloroflexota bacterium
ACCCCGATCGACCTCCCCGATTCATGGCATCCGAGCGTCGAGCATTTCGAGGTCACGATGGACGGGCGCCCCGCTGGCCGGATCTCGCTCGACATGCACCCGCGCGCCGGCAAGAACAAGTGGTTCTTTTCGTTCGGGATGGTCGCGGGCATCAAGGATCGCCAGCTCCCGCATAACGTGCTGGTCTGCAACTTCCCCGATCCCTCCCAGGCCAGCGGACCGGCGCTCATGGAGCACGCCCACGTGGTGACGTTCTTCCACGAGTTCGGCCACCTGGTGCACGGCCTCGCACGGCGTGACGTGCCCTATGCCCGCCTCGCGCGACCGGCGGAGAACGACTTCATGGAGGCCCCGTCCCGGTTCCTCGAGGACCACATCTTCGATCTCGCGGTGCTGCGCCGTTTCGCCAAGCACATCGAGACCGGCGCGCCGATCCCGGCCGCGCTCGTCGCGGGGCTCCGCGCGGCGCGCGAATTCGGCCAGGCGCTTACCGCGGAGCGGAGCGTCACCCAATCCCGCCTGGCGCTCGAGCTGCACGCCGGCGACCCGCGCGGCACCGACGCGCGCACGATCGCGCGCCAGGTTGCCGCGAGGACCTCGCGCCTGGGCGCGCTCGAGGGCACGAACCATCCGGTGAACTGGACCCACATGTCGAACGAGGCCTATTCGGCGTCCTATTACACGTACCTCTGGTCGAACGTCATCGCGAACGATCTGGCGAGCGCCTTCACCGACGGCCTGCTCGACCCGGTGCGGACGGTCCGCTACCGCGATCTCGTCCTCGCGCCCGGTGGGACGAAGCCGGCGGCCGAGGCGGTGGCGGACTTCCTTGGCCGGCCGTACCGCTTCGACGCGTTCGCCGAGCGGCTGCGCGGGAGCGCCGGCGCTCGTTGACCTCGGGCTCCCCACCGCCGTGATCGCGACCTGCCGCTCGAAGCGTGTCCTGGTGGATCAGCCCTCGGACATCCCGCGCCCGATGACGACCGCCACCACGGACATACCCGCGAGCAGCAGGCCGACGCCGGTGAACGCCGCGGCGAGCCCGACCGCGCCGGCAAGAAGCCCGAAGATCGGCGTCGCCACGCCGCCGATCGGCTGCGCCGCAAGGTAGTACGCCCCCAAGACCGCTCCACGCCGCGCGGGCGGTGCTGTATCCATGACCAGCACCTCGGTCACGGTCCCGCGCATCGAGAAGGCGAACCCGAAAATCGTGAGCGGGATGACGAGCAGCTCGTTGGGAACGATGGTCAGGAGGAACACGGACGGGCCGATCATGCCGAGCGCGATGAGGATCGGCGTACGCCGGCCGAGGCGGTCCGAAAGCCACCCGCCGGTCGGTGCACCTACGACGCCGACGAGCTGCGTGAACCCGAACGCGGCCGCGGCGATCGCCGGCGGGATCCCTCGGACATCCACGAGGTAGAGCGCCAAGAACGCGAGCATCGAGGCGATCCCGACCTGGAACGCGACGGACAACGACACCAGTGGACCGATCGTCCGGAACACCGTGCGGATCTCGCGGAACGGCGCGAGCGGATCGCCTCTGGAGCGGATCGGGCGGTCGCGAGGCGTGATGAGCCACAGGGCGGCTCCGAGCGCGATCGGGACGACGGCGAACAGCAGATACGGCGTGCGCCAGGTACCCGTCGTCGCCGCGAGGTACGCGGCCAGCAGCGGCGCGGCAAAGAACGAGAGGTGCCCGCCGGTGATATGGAAGCCCATCGCCGCGCCGCGGACCCGGGGCGAGAACAGTCGCGAAATGAGCGCGGCGGCGGGGGCGTGATATGTGCCCGAGATGATCCCGAGCGACAGCAGCAGGACGAGGAGCTGCGGGTAGTCGCCGGCCTGGGCCAGCGCGACGCTCACCAATCCGGTGAGCACGAGGCCGACCACCATCACCTGCCGGGAGCCGACGCGATCGGCAAGGAGGCCGAGCGGACCATTCGAGAGTCCTAGGCTCAACGAGTACGCACTCACCGCGAAGCCCGACTGGGCGTAGGTCAGGGCGAACGTATCGCGGATCAGGGGGAGGAGCGGGTTCAGCAGGCTGTTGCTGGTGTGGTGCGCGAAATGCGCCGCGGTGATCGTGCCGAGCATGAGGCGTCCGCGGCGCGAGCGGAGCGACAGCTCTTCGGTCGGACGCTCGTCCTCGGGGATGACCAGGGTCGCCGGCTCTTCGGTGACGCTCATACGCTCCAGTATGGGAACCGGGGCCGCGCGATGATCCGCTAGGGCTTCACGATGTCGTCGTACATGTCCGGCCGCCGGTCGCGGTAGAACTGCCAGGTGTCGCGGACCACGCGTACAAGGTCCATGTCGAGATCGGCGATGAGCAGCTCTTCCTTGGTGTCCGAGGCCTGCGCGATGATCTTCCCTCGCGGATCGGCGAAGTAGGACGAGCCGTAGTAGTCGTTCGGACCGAACTCCTTCTCCACCCCGACCCGGTTGATCGTGCCGACCCAGTAGCCGTTGGCGATCGCGTGGGCCGTCTGCTCGATCCCCCACAGGTGCATCGAAAGCCCACGTGAGGTGGCCGAGGGGATGAAGACGAGCTCGGCGCCATGCAGGCCGAGCATCCGCGCGCCTTCGGGAAAGTGCCGGTCGTAGCAGATATAGACCCCGACCTTGCCGACCGCGGTGTCAAAGACCGGATAGCCGAGGTTTCCGGGGCGGAAGTAGAACTTCTCCCAAAATCCCGGGAGGTGCGGGATGTGCGTCTTTCGGTACTTGCCCAGATACCGTCC
>JAYVCA010000150.1:0-10873 GCA_043750135.1 Chloroflexota bacterium
ACGGTCTCCTTGAGCCTGGCGCCGGCATACGGCGCGAGCGGCGTCCGCACCTCGGTGGCGGCAAGCGGAAGATCCGCGGTCGCTTCGTAGAGCACGAGCAGCGCGATCTCGTGCACCAGCTGCCGGAACGCCGGCGGTGGAGTGCGCTCGTCGCGGAGCCGAGTGACCTTCTCCTGGACGAGCGGGTGCGTGCTGACCGAGAGGGCCGTGCTCACGCCCGCGCGGCCTCGCGGGCGCGCAGGGTGATCCCCGGCACCGGGAAGCGGCTGGTGAGCTCAAGCACCTCCTCGGCGATCCGCTTCTGGGCCGCCTCGTCCTTCGTCTCCCGCAGGCACCGCGCGATAAGCGAGCCGATGCGCTGCATCTCGGCGTCGCCCATCCCACGGGTGGTGACCGCCGGCGTTCCGATGCGGATACCCGAGCCGATACCGGGTTTCTCCGGGTCATACGGGATGGTGTTCTTGTTCACCGTTATCCCGACCGCATCGAGCGCCTTCTCGGCAGGCTTGCCCTTCGTCCCGAGCGGGCGGACATCGACGAGCATGAGGTGGTTATCGGTCCCGCCGGAGACCAGGCGCAGGCCCGCCGCGGCGAGGGCGCCGGCGAGCGCGGTGGCGTTCGTGCGGATCGCCTTGGCGTAGGTCTTGAACTCCGGTGTCGCAGCTTCCTTCAGCGCGACCGCCTTTCCGGCGATGACATGCATCAGCGGCCCACCTTGGCTATACGGGAACACCGCCTTGTTCACCGCCTTCGCGAGCTCCTCGGTGCAGAGGATCATCCCGCCCCGGGGACCGCGGAGCGTCTTGTGCGTCGTCGTGGTGACGAGCTGCGCGTGCTCGACCGGATTCGGGTGCTCGCCCGCGGCCACCAGTCCGGCGAAATGAGCCATGTCGACCATGAGCAGCGCGCCGACCTCATCCGCGATCGCGCGCAGCCGCTTGAAGTCGAAGAAGCGCGGGTACGCGGTGGCGCCGGCGACGATGAGCTTGGGCCGGTGCTCCTTCCCGAGGGCCAGGATCTGGTCGTAGTCGAGCGTTTCGTCATCGCGCTTCACCCCGTACGCGACGAACCGGTAGAGCTGCGCCGAGAAGTTCACCGGCGATCCATGGGTGAGATGGCCGCCCTGGTCGAGCGCCATCCCGAGGACGGTGTCCCCGGGCGCAAGGACCGCGGCGTATGCGGCCATGTTCGCCTGCGCGCCGGCGTGAGGCTGCACGTTCGCGTGCTGCGCGCCGAAGAGCGCCTTCGCGCGCTCGATCGCGAGTGACTCGGCGATGTCGACCCACTCGCAGCCGCCGTAGTAGCGGTGACCTGGGTAGCCCTCGGCGTATTTGTTCGTGAGCACGCTCCCGACGGCCTCCATGACCGCCTGACTGGTGTAGTTCTCCGACGCGATCAGCTCGATCTTCTCGACCTGCCGGCGCCGCTCGCCTTCGATCGCGGCGAAGACCTCCGGGTCCGCTCGCTCGAGCTCGCTCATGTCGGCTCCCCCTTCTCGATATCCGCGATCTGCTCGCGGCGCCGGGCATGGCGGCCACCCTGGACGGTCGCGCCGATGTACGCGTCGACGATGCTCTTCGCCAGCTCGCTGCCGATGACCCGCTGCCCGAGGGTGAGGAGATTCACGTCGACGTGCTCGACCGCGTCGCGGGCGGACCATTCGTTCTCGACGGCCGCGGCACGGACACCGGCGATCTTGTTCGCGGCGACCGCAGGGCCGATTCCCGAGCCACAGCAGAAGATCGCGCGCTCGACACGACCGTCGGCGACCGCCCGCGCCAGGGGGACGAGGATGAGCGGATAGTCGTCGTCGGGGTCGGTGGTCGGTGAGAGGTCGTCGACCTGGTGGCCCTGCGCGCGGAGGTGTTGGGCAATGCGGTCCTTGAGCTCGACGCCGGCATGATCGGCGGCGACGCCGAGCCTCACGAGTACGCCTCGACCCCGGCCAGCGCTTCCTCGATGAGCGACGCGCTGATCGCGCCGATGCGAAGGATCGTGATCGGCTCGGTGCTGCAGTCGACGACCGTCGAGGGCTGGCCGACGGCACAGGTGCCGCCATCGAGAACGATGGCCACCCGGCCATCGAGCTGCTCCATGACCTCGGCGGCGGTCGTCGAGTCGGGCCGACCCGACCGGTTCGCGCTCGTTACCGGGAGGCCGCCGCCGCTTGCGGCGATGAGTCGGCGGGCCACGTCGTTCGCCGGGACGCGGAAGGCGATGGTGCCGCGGCGTGGTGCGACGAGAACGAGTGAAAGCGGACCCGGCCAGAACCGCGCGGCAAGAGCGCGTGCGGCCGGCGTCACCATCGCGCTCGCGTCGAGGTTGGAGGCATCCGACAGGAGCACCGGGATCCGTTTGTCCTTCGGACGGTCCTTGGCGACGTAGAGCTTCCGCAGATGGTCGTGGCCGGCTGCGAGGCCGTAGACGGTGTCGGTCGGGAAGGCAACGAGCTCGCCCCGAGCGAGCGCGTTCGCCGCCTCCTCCACCGCCCCCGGCGCGTCGGCCGGAAGGAGGCGGGTCTTCATGGGGCGATGATAGGCCGGTTGGACCGCCCGAACCCCGCCCGCTGGTCGGCGCTCGCAAGCCTGGCCCTGGCAATGGTGTTGTCGATGACGACCTGGTTCTCGGCCTCCGCAGTGCTGCCTTCGCTGCGGACGATCTGGTCGCTCGACAGCGGGCTGTCGGCGCTCCTGACGATCTCGGTGCAGCTCGGCTTCGTCGCGGGCGCGCTCGTGAGCGCCATGACCAACGTGTCGGACCGCGTGCCCGCGCGCTTGGTGTTCATCGCATCCTGCCTCGGTGCCGCGGTCGTGAACGGCCTCGTCGTGCTCGCGGGCGGAGTCGAGGCGGCGCTGCCGCTGCGGTTCCTCACCGGCGCGTTCGTCGCCGGGATCTACCCTCCGGCCCTGAAGATCATGGCCACGCATTTCCGGACCGGCCGCGGCCTTGCGCTCGGAACGATGGTCGGGGCGCTCACGGTGGGCTCGGCCCTGCCGCATCTGGTGAACGGCGCCGGTGGACTCCCCTGGCAGGCTGTCGTGCTGGCCTCCAGCGCGATGACGATCGTCGGCGCGCTCGTGGTCGCCGTGCTCGTGCGGGACGGGCCCTACCCATTCCCGCGCGGCGCCTTCGAGCCGCGGTTCATCCTTCGAGCACTGCGCGATCCCGCAGTGCGTCTGGCCAACATCGGGTATTTCGGTCACATGTGGGAGCTCTACGCGATGTGGGCCTGGTTCGCCTTCTTCTTCGGCGACAGCGTCCGCGCGTCCGGCGGCGACGCCGGCAACACCGGTTCGTTGGCCGCCTTCGTGGTCATCGCCTCCGGTGCGGTGGGCTGTGTCGCCGGTGGCATTCTTGGCGATCGCTGGGGTCGCACGCGGACCACCGCACTCGCTCTTGCGGTGTCAGGGAGCTGCGCCGCGCTCATCGGCCTCACCTTCGGCGGCCCGCCGGTGCTCGTGCTGCTGATCGGCATCATCTGGGGCATCGCGGTCGTTGCTGACTCGGCGCAGTTTTCGACGATGGTCACCGAGCTCGCCGACCAGGCCTACGTGGGGACGGCACTCACGGTGCAGCTCGCGATCGGCTTCTCGCTCACCGTCGTCACGATCTGGCTCATCCCGGTCGTTCGCGATCAGGCGGGGTGGCCGTGGGCCTTCCTGGTGCTCACCCCCGGACCGGTGCTCGGTGCCTACGCCATGCTCCGCCTCCGGCGCCGGCCGGAGGCCGCACGCATCGCCGGCGGACGGGGTTGAATACCGAGGGGACGTCCGCGAGCGAACGCCTCACGGGCCGATGACCACGACGCGATCCGCCCCGGCCAGATCGGCGACCACGCGTACCGGCCGGCCGGCAAGGGCCCGCAGCACCGGGACCTGTGGTGGATCGCATTCGAAGAACGCCGCGCCGCCGGGGGCAAGGACGCGCGGGAGATCGGTGATGGCGCGACGGATCAGATCGAGGCCGTCGTCCCCGGCCACCGTCGCGGCGCGTGGCTCGAACGCGAGCGAAGCCCGGTCACCGGAGAGATCATCGAGCGCTTCGGCGCGCAGGTACGGCAGATTCGCGGCAACGATGTCGACCGGATCGTCGATCGGTCCGAGAAGATCGCCCTCGCGGAACTCGATCCGCGCGGCGAGGCCAGTGGCCGCGGCGTTGTCACGAGCGACCGCCAGCGCGCCGGTGGAAATATCGGTCGCGATGATCCGCAGCGCCGGCTCGTGGCGCGCGAGCGCGATCGCGACCGCGCCGCATCCGGTGCCGACATCGACGACGGTGAGCGCCCGGCCCGCGGCAAAGGCCCGGATCGCGTCGACGAGGACCTCGGTCTCGGGGCGCGGGACGAGCACCCGCGGGTCGACGCCGAAGATGATGCCGTAGAACTCCTTGTAGCCGCGCAGATACGCGACCGGCTCGCCGGCCGCGCGTCGGGCAATGAGCGCGTCGTACCGTCGGGCGGTGTCAGGAGGGAGCTCGGCGCCCGGATGCGCCACGAGCACCTCTTTCCGCACCTCGGCGACATGGGCAAGCAGCACGTCCGCGTCGAGCGCGGGCGATGGCACGCCGGCGGCGCGGAGGATCGCGAGGGCGCCGGCGCGGGCTTCGCCGCGAGTGACCACGCACGAAGTATCGTCGCGAGGCGGAGGGATCGATGAGGAAGCGGACCGGCCTCGTGTTCGCGGTGCTGCTCCTGTCGTTCGGCGCGCTCGCGGCGCTCGAGCCCGCGGCACACGCCGCCGATGTCGGGTGGATCATCGAGCGGTTCGGCTCGGACATCGAGATCCGCCCCGATGGCGCGATCGCAGTCGTCGAGTCGATCGACGTGGACTTCGGGCTCACCCCGAGGCACGGCATCTTCCGTGACATTCCGGTCCGCTACCGCTGGGAGCCGGATCCCAAGCTCGAGCGCCGCTATGACCTCACCGTCCGGTCGGTGACCGACGGCGGCGGGCGCGCCGTGCCATACGAAACGAGCCAGACCGGTGGGGATGTCCGGATCAAGATCGGCTCCGCCGACCGCACGGTCACCGGAGCGCAGAGCTACCGGATCGCATACGACGTGCGCGGTGCGCTGAATGGGTTCGCCGATCATGACGAGCTGTATTGGAATGTGAACGGCGCGGCCTGGGAGGTCTCGGCCCGGCAGGTGAGCGCGACCGTAGCCAGCCTGGCCGGCGGCTTCACCAAGGCGACCTGCTTTCAGGGCCCCGCCGGATCGACCGCGCCGTGTATCACCACGCTGACGCCGCAGCGGATCACCTACAGCGGCGGGACCAAGACCTTCCTGCCCGGCGAGCAGCTCTCGATCGTCGCCGCCCTACGTAAAGGCGCGGTACCCGAGCCGCAGCCGATCCTGGAGCGACGGGCACGGGAGATCAGCGAGTACTGGGACACGACACCGCCGATCGTCGCGGCCACCTTGCTCGTGCTCGTCGGCGGGCTGGGCCTGGTGTTCCGTCGCTGGTGGAATTCCGGCCGTGACCTGCGCGAGCGGGAGACGATCGTGCCCGAGTTCACCCCGCCGGACGGACTGCGACCGGCGGAGATCGGGCTGCTCCTGGACGAACACGCCGATACGAAGGACGTCACCGCGACCATCGTTGACCTCGCGGTGCGCGGCCATCTGCTGATCGCCGAGGTCCCCAAGCAAGGATTGCTCGGCACGCGCGACTGGCTCCTCACCAAGAAGGACGGTGACACCACGGCTTTGCGCGACTACGAGCGCACGATCCTCACCGGCCTCTTCGCCCTTGGTGACAGCGTGACGATATCTGCGCTCCGCCGACATTTCTTCAGCACGCTCGCCGCCGCGCAAGGGGAGCTGTACGCGAGCGCTGTCGCAAGCGGCTGGTTCGCGTCCGACCCGGCCCACGTACGGGCGTGGTCCACGGCGCAGGGCGTCCTCGCGATCGTCGTCGCGGCCGCTGCCACCTGGCTGCTTGGCTGGGCCTTCGGCGCGGGTCTCGTCGGTCTGGCGGCGATCGTGCCGGCGGTCGCGCTGCTCGCATTCGCGTCGCGGATGCCGCGAAAGACGAAGGCCGGAGCGGAGCTGCACCGCCGGGTGCTCGGGTTCCGCCGGTACATGGTGGTCGCCGAGACCGATCGCCAGCGATTCGCCGAGCGGGAGCGCATCTTCTCCGACTACCTGCCGTATGCGATCGTCTACGGCTGCGTCGATCAATGGGCGCGGGCGTTCGCCGGGATCGATGCCGCGGCCGCGACGAACGGCTGGTACAGCGGCGGGTCCGTTGGACGAACGTTCGCCGTCGCCGGTCTGTCGCACGATCTCCAGGGGTTCGCCGGGGAGATCACGAACGCGATCGCGTCGACGCCGGGTGGGCGCGGCTCGAGCGGGTTCTCTTCCTCCGGTGGCTTCGCTGGTGGTGGCGGTGGTGGCGGAGGCGGCGGGAGCTGGTGATCGGCACGACCCGGCACGGAGACCTATCGTCGGCCGGCATGCTTGCGTTGAGTGACGTCATTGCCGCGCGCGAGGTCATCGACCGGTATCTGCCGCGCGCGCCCCTCGAGCGCTCACCGCTCCTCTCGGCCCAGCTGGGTGCCGAGATCTACCTCAAGATCGAGACGTTCAAGCCGACCCGGACGTTCAAGGTCCGCGGCGCGCTCAATCGGATCGCCGCGCTCGATGACGCGGCCCGAGCGCGCGGTGTCGTCGCCGCATCAGCGGGGAGTCACGCCCAGGGGGTTTCGTACGCCGCGGCGCGCCTGGGCGCTCCGGCGACGGTGGTGATGCCGGAGGGGGTGTCGCCGGCGATCGTCGGGGTCTGCCGCGCGTACGGCGCCACGGTGCTGTTGCGCGGCGAGCTGTACGACGACACCCTCGCCCTCGCCCACGAGATCGAGCAGAACGAGGGAAAGACGTTCATCCACCCGTACGCCGACCCACTCATCGTCGCCGGACAGGGCACCGTCGGCCTTGAGATCTGGGACGACCTGCCCGATGCCGACACTGTCGTGGTCGCCGTCGGCGGCGGCGGCCTCATCGCCGGGCTCGCCCTGGCGATGAAGGAGCGCGGCTCGACGGCACGGATCGTCGGGGTCGAGCCGGAAGGCTCCGATGCGGTCCGCCGATCGGTCGAGGTCGGGCATCCGATCACGCTGGATCACCCTCACAGCATCGCCGACAAGCTCGTGGCCAAGAG
The DNA here is from genome assembly GCA_043750135.1 of Chloroflexota bacterium. Classification (GTDB taxonomy): domain Bacteria; phylum Chloroflexota; class Limnocylindria; order P2-11E; family P2-11E; genus UBA4735. The sequence continues at coordinate 7,161 of JAYVCA010000150.1, forward strand.
CACGACCGCGCTGAACGTGGCCCTGGCGCGCCGGTATGTGGACGAGCTCGTCACGGTGAGCGAAGCGGCCCTCGAACAGGCGACGTTTGACTACCTTGAGGGTCTGTCGCTCCTCGTCGAGCCCTCCGGGGCGGCCTCGCTGGCGGCGGTCCGGTCCGGCGCCACACGGATCGGCCGCAAGACGGTCCTCGTCGTCAGCGGCGGGAACGCGCAACCCGCGGTCCTCGCGAGGATCCTCGCCAGCCGGTGACGATGCACCACGCGGAGCTGCGTCTTCGGACGGCCCGGTCGATCCAGACTGTCGACATCACCGACCGTGTCGTCAAAGCGGTCAATGCATCCGGGATCGCTAACGGCATCTGTGTCGTGACGAGCACGCACACGACCGCAGGGATCTTCGTGAACGAGAACGCCGACCCCGATGTGCAGCACGATCTTCTCGCGGCACTCGCACGCATCGTGCCGGACGATGGCGGATATCGCCACGCCGAGGGGAACTCACCCGCCCACCTCAAGGCGATCCTCACCGGCGCCGACTGCACCGTCGCGATCGCCAGTGGTCAGCTGGCCCTTGGACGGTGGCAGGGCGTGTTCTTCGCCGAGTTCGACGGCCCGCGCGACCGTGTCATCCGGGTCGCCGTCATGGGCGAGCCGGCGGGGTAAACTTCACCGCCTCTGGGAGGGTTGGCCATTCCAAGCGCGACGTTGACCCGCGCGATGACCCTGTCCGCGCGCGACATCGATCGCGCGCTGCGCACCGCGCTTTCGCGGGGCGGCGACTGGGCCGAGCTGTTCTGGGAGCGCCAACACATCGTCACCCTCACCCTCGATGACGGGCGGATGGAGGACGCCATCACCGGCCTCGACCAGGGCGCCGGCATACGGGTGACGAGCGGCGATCGCGGTGTGTACGCGAACGGCAACTTGAATGACGGCGACGACCTCATGGCGATCGCCGGCCGCGCCGCGGCCGGGATCGCTGACGATCAGGGCGTCCGCGAGCTCGCCGGACTCCGCAGCGACACGCTGCCGCGGCCGTCGACCGTGCGCATCGACCCGCGCGAGGTCCCCCTCGAACGGAAGGTCGCCCTCCTCCGTCTGGCCAACGATCGGGCCCGGGCGTTCGATCGGCGGATCCACCAGGTCACCGTTCTGTATCGCGAGACCGTTCAGGAGGTGGTCGTCGCGAACAGCGACGGGCGCCACCGCACGGACCGGCGGACCCGGCTCGTTCTGGGCGTGCTCGCCACGGCGAAAGCCGGAGAGATCCTTGAATCCGGCTACAAGGCGCTCGCCGGCACCCAGGGTTTCGAGCAGCTCACCGAGGAAGCCGTGATCGCCACCGCCGAGACCGCGGCGCGACTGGCGGCGCAGAACGTCGCGGCCGAGCCCGCCCCCGCAGGCACCTACACCGTGGTCCTGTCCAGTGAGGCCGGCGGCACGCTCATCCACGAGTCGGTCGGCCACGGCCTCGAGGCGGATCTCAACCTCAAGGGCATGTCGGTGTACTCCGGGAAGATCGGCCAACAGGTCGCGAGCCCGCTCATCACCGTCATCGACGACGGCACCGATCCCGATCGGCGCGGGACCGCGGCCATGGACGATGAGGGCGCGCAGACGCACCGGACCGTGCTCATCGAGAACGGGATCCTGAAGACCTATCTCTCCGACCGCAGGCACTCCGCCAAGCTCGGCATCCCGGAAAGCGGCAACGGTCGCCGCGAATCGTTCCGGTACCTCCCCATCTGCCGAATGACGAACACGATGATCGCCCCCGGCACGTCCGATCCGGCGGAGATCATCGCGTCGGTCAAGGACGGTCTCCTGGTGAAGGGCATGGGTGGCGGGCAGGTCGATGTCATCAGCGGCAACTTCGCCTTCGAGATCACCGAGTGTTACCGGATCCGCGACGGGAAACCGGCTGAGCCGCTCCGCGGGGCGACCCTCGTCGGGCAGGGGCCGAAGCTCATGAGCGAGATCGACATGGTCGGCTGGGATCTCGGCTACTCGACCGGGACCTGCGGCAAGGAAGGCCAGGGCGCGCCGGTCGCCGACGCGCAGCCGACCCTTCGCATTCCGTCCGTCGTCGTCGGCGGAAAGGTGAGCGCGTGAGCGAGAAGCTCGACAACGACACCGCGGTCGAGCACGCCCTGGGAGGGATCAGCAGCGCCATGGCGACCGGCGAGGTGTTCCTTCGCGAAGGGTGGTCGACCGGGATCGAGGTGCGTGACGGCGCGGTGGAGAACGTGATCTCGCGCGGCGAGCGTGGCATCGGCATCCGGTTGTTGCGTGATGGCCGGGCCGGCTTCGCCTACACCAGCGATCTCACCCGCGACGGCATCGCCGTCTGCGTCGACGGCGCGCGGGACATGAGCGCGGTGACCGAGCCGGATCCGCACCTGCGCCTCACCGACATCCCGCTCACACCGGTCGACCTCGGCCTCGTCGACGGTGACGAGGAGCGCTCGGTGCCGGAGCGCACCGAGCTCGCGCTCGCCGTCGAGCGCGCGGCCCGTGCGAGCGACCCGCGGATCACGGCCTTCCGGAAAACGACCTACGGCGACGGCGTCACGACGACCGTGCTGGCGAACACCGCCGGAGTCCGTGGCTCGTATCGCGCGACCTACTACAGCGTCGGCACGTCAGCGGTCGCGACCGACGGCGACGAACGTCAGATCGGCTCGCACGGCCAGGCCAGCCGGCGATTCGCCGAGGTGAGCGCCGAGGCCGTCGGGCGACGCGCGGCGGAGATGGCCGTCGCCAAGCTCGGCGCGCGTCCGTTCGCGACACAGCGACTGCCGGTCGTGCTGGATCCGTTCATGGGGATGGCCCTCCTTGGCGCGATCGCGCCGCTCTTCTCGGCCGAGAGCGTGCTCAAGGGGAAGAGCCTCTTCGCGTCGAAGATCGGCGAGCGCGTCGCCAGCGAGCAGGTGACCATCGTCGACGACGGGCGGACCCCGGGCGGGCTGCGGAGCGCGCCATTCGACGGCGAGGGTGTCGAGACGACGACGCGCACGCTCATCGAGCGGGGTGAGCTCCGCGGGTACCTCTCCTCGCTGAAGACCGCGAGCAAGATGGGCGTCGCGCCAACCGGCAACGCGCGGCGCGGCTCGTACGCGCAGCCGGGCCGGATCGGACCGGCGAACTTCCGGATCGAGGCTGGCGAGGACGACCCCGAAGTGATGATCAGAGGCCACGGTCGCGCGTTGCGGATCACCTCGCTCCTCAACCTCCACACCGTCGACCCGATCTCCGGCGAGTTCTCACTCGGCGCGACCGGCGAGTACCTCGAACACGGCGTTCGCGCCTATCCCGTCCAGGGCATCACCATCGCCGGGAACCTGACGACCCTCCTCGCCTCGGTGAGCGGCGTCGGTCGCGATCTCACCTTCGGGTCAGCCGGGCTGGGAAGCCCGACGCTCCTGATATCCGAGCTCTCGATCGGCGGGATGTGATGCTGAAGAACGTCTTCGCTGAGATCTTGTCTGGGGTCTTGGCCTGACGCGGCAGAAGGCCGACGTCGGCCCGCTCCGGTTCGGCGTGGGCCGCGAGTGCACCTTCCCGGCGTCGCTCGCCGCAGCCACGAAGACCGACTACGACTGGCTCATGGGGTGCTCGGGCGCTGCGTTCGCGACCGGGATCGACGCCGCCGGCTGGGATCCCCTTGCCGCCTCGCCCCGCGATCCGGAGACCCGCGCCCGCGCCGCGGCGGC
>JAYVCA010000151.1:0-4186 GCA_043750135.1 Chloroflexota bacterium
TGGGTGACCGCGAAGATCGCGACACCAAGGATCATCGCGCCGATGTTCTCGGCGGCCGTCGACTCAAAGAGGTCCGCCCCACGACCAGCGCAGTCGCCAACGTTGTCGCCGACGAGGTCGGCGATGACGCCTGCATTACGCGGATCGTCCTCGGGGATCCCGGCTTCGATCTTTCCGACGAGGTCCGATCCCACGTCAGCGGCCTTGGTATAGATACCACCGCCGAGCTGCGCGAACAGCGCGACGAACGACGCCCCGAAGCCGAAGCCGACGATCGTGAACGGCGCCTGCTCGGGATGCTCGAAGCCGCCATAGGCGACGAACATGACGAACACGCCGATGAGCGAGAGACCGACCACGAGGATGCCGGAGACGGCGCCCCCGCGAAGGGAGATGCGCAGCGCGTCAGCGACGCTGTGCTGCGCGGCCGCCGCGGTGCGGAGGTTCGACTTCACCGCGACGAACATCCCGACGATCCCCGAGGCCATCGAGCAGGTCGCGCCAACGAGGAAGGCGACGCCGGTCTTGATCGCCAACTCCATCGGGCTTACGCCCGGGGCGGTCTCGAAGAAGTAGATGACCGCGGCGATGACGACCGTGCCGCCGAGCGCCATCAGGGCGATCGTCCGGTACTGGCGCTTGATGAACGCCACGGCGCCCTCGTAGATGGCGCCGGCGACGGCCTGCATTTCGGGGGTCCCGGTATCGGAACCCAGGACGTCATAGGCGAAGTACGTAGCCGCGGCGACGGCCACGAGGCCGGAGATCGGGACGATCCACAGGAGCGGGTTCAGGGCGAAGGCGTCCAACGGCGAGATCCCTCCACAAAATGGTCAAAAAGAGAGCGCCCGCCCCGACGGAGGGGGCTGCAGCGCTGGACCGAATGATAGCCGAACGACACGCGTGGGCGCAAACCGGCCCGGACCGCTATCGTTCGAAGGATGCCGCCACAGAAAGCCTCCAAATCGCCCCCCAAGGCCGACGCCAGCGAAAAGGCGAAGAGCGCCGATCGCGACTGGATGACCACCGGCGAGCTGGCGACCAAGATCGGCTGGCGGGAGCACGCCTTGCGCGACGCTCTCCGCGGCAAGGACCTGGCCGGCGTCCGCCGGACCTCCTTCGGCTATCACATCGAGTCGTCCTCGATCGATGACATCAAGGCCGCTCTGGGGCCCGCCCCGGCCAAAGGGAACGCCTCCAAGCGGGTCTAGTCGTCCAAGGGGGGCGCCGATGCCCGCCGAAGACCATCCCTCAGCATCTCGCTAGGCGGGGGCCAGGACCGGGTCAGGCCCGGCGGCGCAGCCTCGCTGGCAGGATCTTGAGCTCTTCGCGGTACTTCGCCACGGTGCGGCGCGCGAGGATGATGCCGTTGTCGTTCCGTAGCTTCTCGACGATCTCCTGATCGGAGTACGGGTGGGTGCGATCCTCCACTTCAATGATGTTCTTGATCACGTCCTTGGTACCGAGCGACGCGGTGAAGAACATCGAGAACGGGATGACCTGACCGGCGGGCAGGAGGACGAACTTCCCCGCCGTCGCGCGGCTCACGGTCGATTCATGCATCCCGATCCGCTCACCGACCTCGGCGCGTGTGAGCGGCCTTAGGCTCTGGACGCCCTTCTCCAGAAAGTCGCGCTGGCACTCCACGATGACCTCGGTGATCCGGGCCATCGTCTGCCGGCGTTGATTGATGTTGTCGATGAAGAACTTCGCGCGGGTCACGTACTCGCGGATGTGCTGCCGCTCCTTGTCGTCCATCTGCGGCGCGGCGCTCCCCGCGGCACGGGCCGCCTGGAGCTGGCCGACGAGCTGGCGATACACCGGGTTGACCCGGAGCGAGAAGCGTCGTGACTCGATGACCTCGACGTCGAAGTCACCCTGTTCGTTCTTCAGGATGATGACGTCGGGCCGCAGCGCGACCTGCCGCCCGCCGATGCTCGTGCCATCGGGTCCGGCGGTGAAGGCATGGGCTGGGAACGGATTGAGGTTGTCCTTGATGTAGTCCCACGCGGCCTGGACATCCTCGCGCGTGATGCGCAGCGCCTGCGCGATGTCACCGAACTTATGCTCGCCGAGCTCACGGAAGTGGCCACTCACGATCGCCCGCGCGTGCGCCGGCACCGCCTCGCCGGATTCGGCCAGGTGATCCATCTGGATGATGAGGCACTCGCGGGTGTCGCGCGCTCCCAAACCCCACGGCTCGATCGACTGGATCGCCCGAAGCACCTCTTCGACATCGGAGACGCTCACCTTGGTGGCCGCCGCAGCGTCCTCGACGGTGCCCTCGAGATACCCGTTGTCATTTAGATTCCCGATGAGGTACTCGGCGACGTGGTGCAGCCGTTGCGGCACCTGGACCCGAACGTTCCAGGACAGGTATTCGGCGAGGGTCTGCTCGGCCTCCGCGCGCACGATGGGATCGAATTCTTCGTCGTCATCGTCGCGCTGCATGAGGCTGGTGCCCTCGAGCGGCTCGGTGTCCTGATATTGCTGTGCGCCGCTGAGCTTCCCGGTACCGAAGCAGGTGAGGCAGATGCGGCCGGTGAGGGGATTGCCACACAGCGGGCAGACCTGGACTTCGTCGAGATCGAGCGCGGGGTTCTCCTCGAGCTCCTGATTTATCGCGTCCTGGAGCTCCATCGAGGAGAGCTGCAAGATGTAGTTGGCGGCGATCTGTTTCGGTGTGACCTTCATCTGCTGCTGCGGCAGAAGGCGCATATCCACATCGGGTACCTTACCCCAGCGTGACCATCACGGCCGAGGTACCTCTCGTCTTCTCCGCGGCGGCACTCTGCGTCGTGGCGCTCTTGTTGACGCTCCACGAGCGCTCCGGACCGCGACGATCGTGGATCGTCACCGCCGCCCTTGCCGCCGGCGTCGGCGCGGTCCTCTCGCCGCTCCTCTTCGCCCCGTTCGTCGATCCCTCGCGTGCCGCCGGCCGGGCGCTGTGGGAATGGTCCGCTGCTGGCGGTCCGACGATCCAGGCGTCCTACCGCTTCGACGGCGTAGCGGTGATCGGTGTCGCCGTGGGCTCCGCCTATGCGGTCGCGGCGCTCCTCGGCGCCCGTCGGACGACCCGCCGCCATCCGCTTCTGCCCGGAACGCTCCTGGCGATCGGTCTTGTGTTCATTGCCCTCGCGGTGACCGAGGACCTGATCGCCGCAAGCGTCGTCCTTGGCGTCCTCGCGGCCCTCACGGTCCTCGGTGCGGTCGCGGTTGCGCCGCTGCCCGCGACAACACGTGTCGCCGCATACCTCGCGGTGGGCATCGAGTTCTTCGTGCTCTCGGCGCTCCTGGTATCGCGGTCCGGCGGCGCGTCATTCCGCTTCGACGCGATCCTCCCCACGGCGGTCAGTCCGGGGGTCGTGCTCACCTGTTCGATCGGCGCCGCGCTCTTCGCCGGTCTTTACCCGTTCGTTCCGTGGCGCTACGAGCGCGCGCAGGCTCGCGCGGCGGAGCGCGAGCCGCTCCGCGGTGTCGTCACGATGTCGGCGGGGGTCGGTGCGACGCTCGTGCTCCTGCGACTCATCGGGGTGACCCGCGCCGAGGTCACCACGATCCCACTCCCGCAGCTGCCGGGCGAGGTGCGTGTCGCGATCGTAGTGGCCGTCATCATCCTGGTGGCCTTCACGGCGCTACAACACCGCGCCATCCCACTGCGGGCCGTGGTGGTCGGGGGCATCGTCGCGGTGCTCGTGGCGATCTATCCGTCGCTCCACTGGTCGCAGCTCATCCTCATCGCCGTACTCACGACTGTCCTGTACGCGGCCGCCGTGTCCCTCGCGCTGCCCGAGCAATGGGATGTCGTGCGCTACGACGTCACCCTCGCTGCGGTGTGGGTCGCGATCGCGCTCGGAACCCCGGTCGCCGTCGCCGGCGCGCTGTTCCTGCTCGTGGCTGACGCCCTCGGTGCGGTCGCGGAATCGATCTGGATGCCACCGCACCGGATGTATCTCGCGGTGATCGCCGGGGCGACCCTTTCGGTAAGCGGGCTTCTCGCGATCGCGATCGGCTCGCTCGCGGCCGCCGATCGATCGGCGCAGGGTCTCGCTCTCGTGACCACGCTGGCGATCCTGGTACTCGTGCTCGTCCATGTCGGTCGGCGGCTGAACCTCGCGACCGTGCCGCTCGAGCTGGACGCGGCCGCAGCGGCGGTGGCCTTCCTCGCGACGGTCCTGCTCGCGCT
>JAYVCA010000152.1:0-3644 GCA_043750135.1 Chloroflexota bacterium
CCGAGCCGCGGTTGGATCGCGCTGACCTGAGCGACGAGCACCTGCGCGATCCGCGATCCGTCGATGGCCGCGCGGACGTCGTTCCCGACCGGAAGCACGAGCGCGGCGGCGAGCGCGATCGCCGCGATGACGAGCACTCGCAGGATCCCTGGGACGACGCCCAGGACGCGATCGAGGAGCGCACCGGTACGGCTGCGGTGGAGCGCCCGGACGAGCGGGGCGACCGCGGCGCGACCGAGCAGGGTGAACGCGGTCTCGAGCGCGAGGATCACCGCGATGAACCCGACCGCACGGCCGACCGGCGATGCGAGACCGACACGGGCCAGGAGGGCCGCGGTGGGGCCTTGGAGCGCGAGCGCGACGAGCAACGCGGTGACCCAGGTCGCCAGGCCGTAGGCGGTGGTGACGAATCCGGCGCGGACACCCGCGATCGCGGCGAGGACCATGACCGCGACGAGCAGCAGGTCGACCGGGTTCACGCGATGCCGCGGAGCTCGCCGGTCGTGAGGATCTCCCGCAGGTACTGGCCGGTGAACGAGCGCCGGGACTTCGCGATCTGCTCGGGAGTCCCTTCGGCGATGACCTCCCCGCCGGCCTTGCCGCCCGCGGGACCAAGATCGATGACGTGATCGGCGGTCTTCACCACATCGAGGTTGTGCTCGATGACCACGACGGTATTCCCGGTGTCCACCAGGCGATGGAGGACCTCGAGAAGCTTTTCCACGTCAGCGAAATGGAGCCCGGTCGTCGGCTCGTCGAGGATGTAGAGCGTCCGTCCGGTCGCCCGCCGCGAGAGCTCGGTCGCGAGCTTGATCCGCTGCGCCTCCCCTCCGGAGAGGGTCGTAGCCGGCTGGCCGAGGTGGATGTAGCCGAGCCCGACTTCGTTGAGCGTCCGGAGCTTCGTCGCGACGGCCGGCACGTTCACGAAGAAGCCGAGGGCCTCCTCGACGGTCATCTCAAGCACGTCGCTGATCGTCTTTCCCTTGTAGTGGATCTCGAGCGCCTCGCGGTTATAGCGCTTCCCGTTGCAGACCTCGCAGGGAACGTACACGTCGGGAAGGAACTGCATCTCGATCTTGATGATCCCGTCGCCGGCGCAGGCCTCGCACCGGCCGCCTTTCACATTGAATGAGAAGCGCCCGGCGGTATAGCCGCGCAGCCGCGCTTCGGGGATCGCGGCGAAGAGGTCCCGGATCGGCGTGAACAGACCGGTGTAGGTCGCAGGGTTCGAGCGAGGGGTCCGGCCGATCGGCGATTGGTCGATGTCGATGACCTTGTCCACGTGGCTGATGCCTTCGACCGCACGGTGCGCGCCGGGGCGCTCCTTGGCCCGCGAGAGGGCTTGCGCGAGGCGTCGGTAGAGGATGTCATTTACCAGCGTGCTCTTCCCCGAGCCGGAGACACCGGTCACCGCGATGAACACCCCGAGCGGGAATGAGACGTCGATGTCCTTCAGATTGTGCTCGGTCGCCCCCTTCACCACGATCGCTTCGCGGCGCGGCGCCCGACGGATCGCCGGCACCGGGATCCGGCGCCGGCCGGCGAGATAGGCGCCGGTGATCGATCGCGGAGCGCGCAGGATCGCCGCGAGCGGACCTTCGGCGACGATCTCGCCCCCATGCTTGCCGGCGCCCGGGCCAACGTCGATGACCCAATCCGCGGTCCGGATGGTCTCCTCGTCGTGCTCCACGACGAGCACGGTGTTCCCGAGGTCACGCATCCCGAGCAGCGTGCGGATGAGCCGCGCATTGTCGCGCTGGTGCAGGCCGATCGACGGCTCGTCGAGGATGTAGAGGACGCCCATCAGCCCCGAGCCGATCTGGGTCGCGAGCCGGATGCGTTGGGCCTCGCCGCCGGACAGGGTCGTCGCCGCGCGGTCGATCGTGAGGTAGTCGAGGCCGACATCCTTGAGGAAGCCGAGGCGTGTGCGGATCTCCTTCACCACCTGCTTGGCGATCTTTCGGGCCCGCGGGCCGAGCGGGCCTCCGCGCTCGCGCTCAAGCGTGGCGATCCAGTCGACCGACTCCAGGACCGAGAGGCGCGAGACGTCCACGATGTTCATCGTCCCGATCCGCACCGCGAGGGTCTCCGGGCGCAGGCGCGCCCCCCCGCAGACCGGGCACGGCCGTTCGCGCATATAGCGCTCGAGCTCGGCCTTGATGAACTCCGACGTCGTCTCGCGATAGTGCTTCTCGACCCAGCCCAGCACCCCATCGAACTCAACGTCGTAGCTGCGCTTGGTGCCGCTCCGGTTCTCGTAGCTCAGCTTGAGCGGCCCGCCGAGACCCTTGAGCACCGCCTGCACCGCAGTCTTCGGCAGGTCCTTCACCGGGGTCTTCAGCGAGAACCGCAGCTTCTTCGCCAGGGCCTCGAGGATCGCCACCCGGTACGCCGCGGTGCTGTTCGCCTTCTGCCACGGCAACACGGCGCCCTCGGCGAGGGACAGATCAGGATTTGCGAGGATGAGGTCCCCGTCCGGTTCGAGGCGGGTCCCAAGCCCGGTGCACGCCGGGCAGGCGCCGTGGGGGGAATTGAACGAGAAGGTCCGCGGCTCGACCTCGCCGATCGAGAAGTCACCCTCCGGGCAGGCGAGGCGCTCGGAGAAGACCCGCTCGGCGATCTTCCCATCGGCGTCAGCGACGATGGCAAGCCCCTCCCCGAGCCGAAGGGCGGTCTCGATCGAGTCCGTGAGCCGCGAGCGTTCCTCCTCGGTCTCCGCCGTCCGCACGACGAGACGGTCGACGACGACCTCGAGAGAATGCTTCTTCATCTTGTCGAGGGTGATGTCTTCGGTGAGCTCACGGACGAACCCATCAACGCGAACGCGTGCGAATCCGCCCCGCTTCGCGGTGAGCAGCAGCTGCTGGTGCTCGCCCTTCCGGTCCCGCACCAGCGGCCCGAGGACAAGCAGTTTCGACCCGTCCAGATACTCCGAGACCTGATCGACGATCCCCTGGACCGTCTGGGCGACGATCGGGATGCCATGGGTCGGGCAGTGCGGGACCCCGACACGAGCGAACAGCAGCCGAAGATGGTCGTAGATCTCGGTCACCGTACCGACCGTCGAGCGCGGATTCCGGGTCGCGCCCTTCTGGTCGATCGACACCGCCGGGGAGAGCCCCTCGATCGAATCGACGTCCGGCTTCTCCATCTGCCCGAGGAACTGGCGGGCATAGGCCGAGAGCGACTCCACATACCGGCGCTGGCCCTCGGCGTAGATCGTGTCGAACGCGAGTGACGACTTCCCTGAGCCGGACAGGCCGGTGATGACGACCATCTTGTCGCGCGGGATCCGCACGTCGACGTTCTTCAGGTTGTGCTCGCGCGCGCCTTTGACCTGGATGTGGTCGAGCGGCATCAGGCGGCGGTCGTCGGGGCGGCATGGGCGGCGCGGGCGTCACGGATGACGAGTCGGAGATAGACGAGCCACACCGGCAGGGTGACCAGGCCGCCGGACAGCGATTCACCGGCGCCCTGGCGGTAGATGTTGTCGCTCGCGGGGAGGATGAGGTATGAGAGTCCCTGGTAGATGCCCATCGGCAAGAAGATGATCGTCCCCAGGCCGAAGATGACCGTGCCGAGCATGAGGGAGGCCCGCTGCAGTGCGGAGCGACCCTCGTCCGCGCCAATGGCCCGTCGCCGGG
>JAYVCA010000153.1:0-6684 GCA_043750135.1 Chloroflexota bacterium
AGCTCGACGGGGCTTGGGCGGCGCGGGTCGCTGATCCGGGCGGGAATGTCGAGTTCGAGGAGCGGCTCTCATACCCCGCGCTCTCCGTGGTGCTCATCGTGCCGTGGGTCGCCCTTGGCTGGGACTCGAATGTGCTGTATCTGCTCTGCCTGCTTGCCGCGATGGGACTCATCCTGAAACGTGCGCCAGTAGGGTTCCATCCGTTCATTCTTACCGGGCTGTTCGCGGCGGCGTGCCTCGAAGCGTTCACCGTCGGAGGCAGCGCCGACCTGCTCTACGCGCTGCCGCTCGTCGCGGCGTGGATCTGGCGCGAGCGGGGCTGGAGCGGGCTCCTCATCGGGGTCGCGTCGGCGACCAAGCAGATCGCCTGGTTCTTTGTTCCCTTCTACCTCATCGCCGTTCTCACCCGGCAGGGTCCCCGGGTCGCGGTCCGCCGGGCGGCCGAGGCCGCGGCGGTGTTCGCCCTGGCGAATCTGCCGTTCGTGCTCCACGACGGTGGCGCGTGGCTCAGCGGGGTCCTCGCCCCGCTCACCGCGGCGTCGTTCGCGCGCGGCGCCGGCCTCATCTTCCTGGCGACGAACGGTGTCCTGCCGCTCTGGCCGTCGGCGATCTACGCGGGCCTCGAGGCCGCCGCCGGTATCGGTGTTCTGATCGTCGCGTGGCGGACCCGCCGGACCAGTCCCGAGCTGGGCGTCGTGCTCGCCGTCCTGCCGCTCTTCCTCGCCCGGCGGAGCCTCTTCTCCTATTTCTTCCTCACACCGCTCTTCGCCTATGCCGCACTGGTGCGGCTGCCGCTCGGGGGCCTTCGACCGGCGGTCGCCCGCGCCACCGGAGCGGTGACGCTCTTCGCACTGCCGGCGGTATCCGGTCTCGCCGGCCGCGGGCGTCGATAGATGCCCCCGGCCCTCGTTCCCCTGCTGCTCGTCGCGATCGCCGTCCCGGCGGCCGTGCGAGCGGCGTTCGGCCGGCCCCAGGCGATCGGTCCGACCTGGCTGCTCGCATCCGTGGCGGCCCTCGCCGCCCAGGCGGTGGGAGAGCTGGCGGGGGTCCGCAGCGGGGTCTTGGGCGAGGCGCACATACTGCTTGCAGCGATTGGCGCGGGTCTTGCGTCGGGGATCGTCGTCGCAGTAGAACGCTTCAGGAGGTAACAGCAATGGGCTTCATTCTTGGCCTGGTGATCGGCGCGGTCGGCGCGCTCGTGTACGGACCCAAGGTCGGCATGGGCGGCGAAGAGCTGCGTCAGCGCGCGGACGATCTCAAGCGACGGGCCGACGATCTCCAACGGATCGCGCAGAAGATGGCCGGCGATGTCCAGAGCAAGGGCCGTGAGGTCATCGACGACGCGAAGCGCGAATGGGACAAGACCGGCACCGGTAGCGGCCCGGCTTCCGGTCCAACGGCGAGCGGCGGCACGGCGACCAGTGGGTCGACCAGCGCGCGCAGCAGCGGAGGCACCGGCTCCTCCAAGGCATGACCTTCGCTATCCTTTGATCGGGGAACGCGGGAAGACGGCCGACGGTCGCCGGACCGCGTTCTTCGTTTCGGAGGGGCGATGGACAGCGCGACAATTCGCGAACGTTTCATCAAGTTCTTCGAGGAGAAGGGCCATCACCGCCTGCCCAGTGCGCCTTTGGTCCTGAGGGATGACCCGAGCGTGCTGTTCACCAGCGCCGGGATGCAGCCGATCGTGCCGTACTTCCTCGGAAAGAAGCAGCCACCGGCGAAGCGGATCGTGACGGTCCAGAAGTGCTTCCGCACCACCGACCTCGAGGTGGTGGGCTTCGACACCTACCACAACACCTTCTTTGAGATGCTCGGGAACTTCGGCATCGGCGACTACTGGAAGAAGGAAGCGATCGGATGGGGCTGGGAGCTCCTGACCGAGCAGTTCGAGATCGACCCGAGCACCCTGGTCGCGACGATCTATTTCGATGATGAAGAGGCGTTCGACATCTGGACCAAGGAGCTCGCTCTCCTTCCTCCGGAGAAGGTGTTCCGGCTGGGGAATCTGGCGATCGGCGACGACACGAACTTCTGGTCGCCAGGCCCGACCGGTCTGTGCGGCCCGTGCAGCGAAGTCTTCGTCGATCGGGGCCCGCAGCCGAATACGGGCCCGCACGATTGCAACCCCGGCGAGAACTGCGGTCGCTACCTCGAGATCTGGAACTTCGTGTTCCAGCAGTACGACCGCAAAGAGGACGGCAGCCTCACGCCGCTGTCGAAGCGGAACATCGATACCGGCGCCGGCCTCGAGCGGACGTCGCAGGTGCTGCAGGGTGTGACCGACACGTTCCAGACCGACCTCTTCCGGCCGATGATGAAGAAGATCGAGGCGCTGACGGGATCGAAGTACGGCGACGACAGCACGCGCGACGTGTCGATGCGGGTCGTCGCCGAGCATGCGCGGGCGGCGGCGTTCCTCATCGCCGATGACATCGCGCCCTCCAACGAAGGTCGCGGGTATGTCCTCCGCCGGCTCATCCGCCGCGCCGCCCTTCACGCCCGCCGGCTGGACCTGAAGACCGGCGCCGTGACGCAGGTCGCCGGCGAGGTCGTGAAGTCGATGCAGAAGCATTACCACGAGCTCACCGCGGCGCGCGAACGGATCGCCGAACGGATCAGCGCCGAGGAGGAGAAATTCGAGCGCACGCTGACGAGCGGCGTGGAGCAGCTCGCGAGCGCCATCGCCGCGGTGGAGGCGGCTGGCCGAACGGAGATCGATGGGGAGACCGCGTTCCGGCTGTACGACACCTTTGGCTTCCCGATGGAAATGACCCGCGAGCTCTGTACCGCCGCCGGCCTCGGAGTCGATGAGGCCGGCTTCAAGAAGCTGCTCGACGCGCAGCGGCAGCGCGGTCGTTCGGCGGCGAAGTTTTCGCAGGACGCGATGAAGTTCGGACAGCTCTACGCCGACCTTCACGAGAAGGATGGCCTCGCCACCGAGTTCACCGGCTACACCGAGCTCGCGAGCGAGGGGGTCATCCGATCGCTGGTCGTGGGCGGCGAACGCGTGGACGAAGCCCGGGAGGGCCAGGACGTCGAGATCGTTCTGGACCGCACGCCGTTCTATCCCGAGGGCGGCGGCCAGGTGGGCGACCGCGGAGACATCACGTCCTCCGAGGGGCGCGCGCTGGTCGCAGATACGCAGACGGCTGCGGCGCAGGTGATCGTGATGAGCGCCAAGGTGGTCGACGGCGTCCTGCGGACCGGCGCGCCGGCGCGTGCGGCGGTCGACCAAGAGCTGCGGCGCCACACGATGCGCAATCACACGGCGACCCATCTCCTTCACGCGACGCTGCGGCGGATGTTGGGCGAGGACGTCCACCAGGCCGGCTCCCTGGTGCATGCGCCCAACCTGCGCTTCGACTTCACCTTCGGTCGCGCGCTCACCCCGGAGGAGCTGGGCCGCGCGCAGGATGAGGTCAATGCGGCGATCCTGTCGAATGCGAGCGTCAGCGCGCACACGATGCCGCTGCAGGACGCCCTGGCCTCGGGCGCGACGCACCTGTTCGACGAGAAGTACGGCGATCTCGTGCGCGTTGTGGAGGCCGGGCCGAGTCGGGAGCTCTGCGGCGGGACGCACTGCCATTCCACCGGCGACATCGGGCTCTTCCTCGTCACCAAGGAGGAGAGCATCGGTGCCGGTGTTCGCCGGATCGAAGCGGTGACCGGCGAGGGCGCGCTCCGCGAGGTCGCTCAGCTGCGCGGTCAGCTGGCTCGGACGGCCGCCGCCCTTCGCGTCCCACCGTCCCGCGTCCCGGAGACTGTGATCCAGCTCCAGGAGTCGCGTGAGCGACTGGAAAAGCAGCTCGCTGCGGTGCAGCGGAGCGGGATCGACGCGACCGCGACCGCACTCGTGGCCCGGGCGGTGACGGCCGCCGGCATCAAGCTGGTCATCGCTGATGTCGGTTCGGTCGATCAGCAGACCCTGCGGACCCTGGCTGACCGGATCCGTTCCGGTCTGGGGTCTGGGGTCGCGGTGCTCGGATCGGTCCACGAGGGGCGGCCGTCGCTGGCCGCCTCGGTGAGCGCGGATCTGGTCGATCGGATCCACGCTGGCAACTTGATCAAGGAGATCACCCAGGTCATTGGCGGGAACGGCGGTGGTCCCGCGACCAGTGCGACCGGCGGTGGCAAGGACCCGGCTCGCCTGGCCGACGCGCTCGAGGCCGCGCGCCGCTCGATCGGCGCGCTCTTCGGGAGCGTGGGTCGCTCTGGCTAGTCCCGGCGTGGCCGGGGTCGAACTCGCCTCCGGCAGTGTGCGGGTCGTCGTCGGCCGCTCCGAGCAGGGCCGTCTCCAGGTGTCAGGACGGGCCCAGGTGGCCCTGGCCAGCGGGGTCATTCTCGCGGGGAGCGTGACCGATCCGCGGGCGGCAGGCCGGGCGATCGTCGCGGCGCTCGAGGCCGCTGAGCACGGCCAGCGGAGTGAACGGGTCATCGTCGCGATCGACGGCGACGACATCCGGACCTATCACCGGACAACGACCTTCGAGCGCGAGGATCAAGAGTCCGCGGTGTCCGTCGGGGAGGCGACCCGCGCGACTCGGGAAGCACGCGAGGAGGCGGCGCGGAACGCCCGCCTCACCGCGACCGACGATCCGGCCCTTCGCGGGATCGCGACCGCGGAGCTGCGGGGGGACGTCTGCGGCTATGTCCTCGACGGCCGAGCGCTCGGAACGCTGGTCGGCCATCGCGGCCGGTACGTCGAAGTGCGGACGGATGTCGCGCTCGCGCCGCTCGTTCTCAGCGGTGCGGCGACCGCCGCGCTCGACGCGGCCCGCCGGCGCGGCGGCGTCACCGCGGGGGTGTACGCCCTGGGTCGGCTTATCGCTGGCTCCGGCACCGCTGACGCGGGGGTGCTGCGAGTCACGGCCGATCTCTGCGCCTGCGCCGTGCTGCGCGACGGGCGGGTGGCGGGGACCCGCACCTTCGCGCTCGGTCGTGACGCTCTGATGGCGCGCGGTGGGACCGTCGCCGATGCGGCGGTCTGGGCCCGTTGCGTCCTGGCGGCGTTCTCTGACGATGGTGACCTCCCGGCACGCTGGCTCGTCGCCGGGATGCCGGCCGACCTCGCGGTGTTTCCGCGCGCGCTCGCCGACGCGCTCGCCGCGCGGCGCGGCGGTCGAGCCGAGGTCGTCCCGCTCCGTACCGGGGACGCCGCTCGCGCTGTCGGTGATGCATCGCTCGCCGCGGAGGACCTCGTCGCCGCCGGCGCGGCCGCACTGGCGGCCGAGGTCTACGCGTGACCGACCCGGATCGCCCGAATGAGCCGCCTGATCCAGGCTGGACGGTCATCGACCTCGACGCGCGGTCGACGATCCTCGACGCCGCTGAACGCATCGTCTCGGCACCGGACGGGATCCCGCTGGTGCTCGTGGTCCCCGCCGGCGCTCCGTTCTCGCGCAGCGTGCTGTTCCTCGAGGTCGCGCGCGGCCTCGCACGGTCCAGGCGGCTTGCGCTTGTCGCGAGCGAGCCGCGCGCCCGTTCGCTCGCCGCGGCGGTGCATGTGCCCGCGTATGCCAGCCTCGCCGCGCTCGAGCGGGAAGAGCTCGACGCGACCGAACGGCTCGGCGCACAACGACGGACGGCGCTTGCGACCGCACGCGGACGCGCTGGCACCCGGACGCTCGGGTCACCCGGCCGCGCGGTCGGGATCGCCCTGAGCCTCCTCGGGGCGCTGGCGGTCCTACTCGCGGTGGTCGTCCCTTCGGCCACGGTCACCGTCTCGCCGAAGGCGACGGCGATGCCCACGCAGACGTTCAGCCTGCGCGCCGGGCCAGGCGGCGACATCGCCGCGCAGCCGCTGTCGGCCACGATCACGACGAAGCTCGCTGGCAGCGCGACCGGATCGCGTACGGACGAGACCAGGGCCACCGGCTCGGTCCGATTCACCAACCAGACGACGGACGACATCCGCCTGCCGAAGGGCACCGCCGTGCGTACGCCGGACAACATTCGGTTCGTCACGACCGAGGACAAGACCCTCCCGCGGAGCTTCATCGTGTTCCTCACGGTGGTCCCGGGTCAGGTCGATGTCGCGGTCGAAGCGGCGATCGCCGGTCCGGGCGGGAACCTGGAGGCGAACCGGATCACCGTGAGCGGGACGCCGGCATACGTCGTATCGAATCCGCAGAAGATCGCTGGCGGCGAGTCGAAGAAGATCCCCGTGGTCAAGGCCGAGGACTACACCGCGGCCACGACGCCGGAGAAGGTGCGGGCGGCGTTGGCCGCTGAGACGAGCCGCCAGCAGAGCGCCTGGCAGGCCCAGGCCGGCGCGAATCAATCGGTCTATGCGCTCGCGCCAGCCTCGATCACCTCACAGGGTCCCCAGGCCGACGTGGTGGGAAAGGAGGTCGCGACCTTTGAGGTCGCGGTCTCCGGCGTGGCCCAGGGGTTCACCGTGGCCTCGGACCAACCGGCAAAGGCGGCACTCGAGCGATATCGCGCGTCGGCGAGCCAGGGGAGCGTTTTGGACGACGCCAGCGCGAAATTCGAGGTGGTCCAGGCCCTCGGCGCTACCGGGGTGAGCTGGCAGGTGGCGGCCTCCGGACGCCAGGTCCCGCGGATCGACGAGGCCCGGGTGCGCACGGCGATCGCTGGACGCGAGCCGGGGGACGCTCGGGCGGTCCTCGAGGGCCTCGGTCTGGGCGTGGGCGACCTTCGCCTGGCACCGGGCTGGTGGCC
>JAYVCA010000154.1:0-4523 GCA_043750135.1 Chloroflexota bacterium
TACTACCTGTCCGAATCACCTGCGGTGTTGTTCTGGCGTGGCGATGATCACGTCCTCGGTCCGCCCGCGCCCGATCTCACGCGCTGGCCGCTAGCGTCGGCTTAGACGACCAGACCGCGAAGCCAGTCCGTCGCGAGCGCGACCGCTGCCACCGGAACGATGACCCGGTGGATCCGCGGCCAGCGCGAAGCGGCGACCGCGAGCGCCAGGAGGCCGATGGACACGCCGAGGAGAGGACCGGGGCTATGGTCGGCCGGCGCGAGCGAGAGCGCCAGGCCGGCGGCCGCCACGACGCCGGTCCAGCAGGCCGCATACGCGCGCCGCGTGCCGAGACGGACGGCGAGGGTGCGCAGGCCAAATGCGCGATCGCGCGCGACGTCCGGCAGTGCGTCTGCGAGGTGGACCGAGATCACGATCGGAGCACCGATGAGATACGCGACCGCGAGGGGGGCATCCGTGCGACCGGCGACGATGAATGCCGCGACCGGAAGCGTCGGGAGCGCGACGCAGAACGGCGCAAAGCTCCAGATGGTGCGCTTGAAGCCGGCGTCGTAGACGAAACCGCAGGCCGTCCCGACGGCGATCGCGATGATCACCAGGGACCCGAGCGGAACTGCGACCGCGAGGCCCGCGGCGAAGAGGCTCCAACTGATGCGGCGCGCCGTGTTCGGATTGAGCGCGCCGCGCGGAATCAGCCGCCACGGCTTCGTCGCCGCGTCAAGATCGCGATCGCACCAATTGTTGTGGAACGCGATCGCGACCTGGGTCAGGAGGATGCTCAGGAGGAACAACGCGGTCGATGGTGGCGGCGCGCCGCGCGACGCCACCCAGACGAACACGAGGGCGGCCCCGATGACCACCGGGATCGCCCGCAGGTGGAGGAACTCGGCCCAGTCCCCCACGACGCCACTCACGCGCGAGCGCGCTCGATCACCGCGAACCACGTGAGCGCGATCAGAATGCCGATCGCTCCCGGGGGCCATGTGCCCAGGCCGTCCATTCGCCGACGATACTCGACGCGATTGACCCGCCGCCCCGCCGCCCCGGGACGATGGGCTGCTTCGCCGAGTACCGCGTCGGCTGCTTGCGCCGTCACGGTGGGATGATCGCGTCTGGCGATTGGCTCGGGCGTGTCGCGAGGGCGGCGTCCAAAGGAACGTCGTCGCCGCGCTTGTCGCCCACTTCGAGCGTCGCGCAAATCCGGGTCATCGTGAAAACGCGCCAGCAAGGGACTGGTGCGGACCCGTGCGGACATTCCAATGAACCCTTTCAAGGGAGAGCGTCAGGGGCGCGAATTCCCTCAGTAGCACCGCGCGAGCGCAGCGAGCCGACTGTGCTGACACTGCTGCGCGCACTGCGGAGCACAATCCCAGCGTGATCCAGCGACGGAGGACCCGGCTCGACACCGCTGAGGACCTCCACGCCCGTCGGCAGCAACTGTTCCGGCTCGCGTCGCCGCTCCTGCGCGGACTCGGCTATCAACACGTCTCGCTGAAGCAGCTGGCCGCAGCGTGTGGATTGAGCATTCCGGCGCTCTATCGCTACTTCCCCTCCAAGCGGGAGCTCGCGCTGTTTCCGCTCACGCCCGCCAATAGACCCCCTCTGACCTGCTTCACCGAACCACGTGCTGACCCGCTCGTTGTTCTGAGCCGCTGGATCGACATTGCCTGCGCAGACCTGCCGGACATGCTGCTCGGGCTTGGGGTCGCCAGCGGACTGCCTGGCGACACCGTTGCTCGGGAGTTGAGGGATGGCTGCATCGACCATCATCGGGTCCTGTTGCAGGCGTTCGTCGGCGAGGTCGGGCCGGAGCTCGGCGGCGAGACCGTCGGGGACATCGTTGAGAGCCTGATCGGTGTGCTCCTGAGTCCACTGTTCGCGCCCACTCAAAACGACCTTCATCGAGCGCGCGAGCGCGCCACCTCTTTGCTCCGCGGCTACCTCGCGCCGGTCGTCGGCGACCTGCGCTTCGATCAGGCGTTCCGCTTGGCTGGTGCGGGCCGCTGAGGTCTCCCTAACTTGCACGACAAGCCGTTGTTTTCGATAACAGCCGCATAGGCATTGACACCGCGCCGGCCGAGCGTTGACTGCTGGTAGCACCGTGCGGGAGGGACCGTGGAAGATCGATCGCCGCTTCGATTCGCGTCGGCATGCGCCGTCATCGGAGGCCTGCTGAGCTTTGGCAACCTGTTGCATCCCCGCAGCGCCGACACCAGCATGGAGGCGACGTTACGCTTGGCGGTCGACAGTCCCAGCTGGGTCGCGCTCCACTTCGTGCTGTTCATCGGCCTGCTCTTCGTGGTCGCGGCCGTGTCTGCCATCGCGTTCGTCGTCGCGACAGGGCCCGCCCGAACGTTCGCGCGCTTCGGCATGATTGCGGCGATGGTCGGCGGAGCCCTCTTTCTTACGTCGGTCGCGCTCGACGGCATCGTCGACAAGCACCTCGCCGACGCCTGGGCGTCCAGCACCGGCGCGGACCGATCGGTCGCGCTGCGGGTGGCCGACGCGGCCGGCGAGATCAACTTCGCCCTCTTCAGCGTCGGCATCTTCGTGTTGCTCGGCGTCGCCCCGCTCCTCCAAGGCATGGCGCTCTTACGGGACGCGCGTTTCTCTCGCTGGCTTCCACTGCTGGCGCTTGTTGGTGGCGCAGGCTCTCTCGCCGTCGGGACGATCCAGATCTTCGGTGGCCGCTCGGACATCGCGACTAACGTCCTCTTTCCGGTCTTTGCGTTCCTACTCACGATCTGGCTGCTGGGGCTAGGGCAGGCGTTGTGGCGCCTGTCGGCGACTAGCGAGGATCATGCACCGGGTCGAGCCGCAAGCGTTCCTGCCGGCAAGTGAGGCCCCGCCCGTCGCTGGCGGCACTTCTCTGACGCGCGTTCTGGTCGGTCCGGCGCGTCATTCATCAATTGTTCGTCGTTAGGGCGCCTTTCTGAATCACTTCCCCTTCAAGGAAGAGGACATGGTTCGAATCCCATCCGGGCTACGACGACGAAACATATCGATCAGCGCTGGGCAAGGTGGCCAGCAGCGGAGTGACAAGCGGCCCGAGGACTGCTGCCACCCCGCTGCGGTTCAGCGGTTTAGCCCTCCGCGATGACCTCGTAACGCTCGACACCAGTTATCTGGTTGCCGACTGTGGCTGCCAAGTCTCGTAGCTTCTTCGCGGACTCTTCGCTGGCTTCTACGTCTGCTTCGCTCTCGAAGACCGTGACCCCGAACCCCTCACCGGTCTTGCGATCCAGCAGCCAGTAGCCGTGTTTGAACCCGGCAAGCTTCTTCGCGCCCGGGACGACGTTCTCCTTGATGTTGCGGATGCCCTCATCGATGCGTCCTAGCTCGCCCTTGAACCTTGTGACTCGTGCGTGCACCAGTCGCCTCCCCTGGCCGATCGTGGCCGGGGGCGAATTTACTCCTCGACGGGGATTGCGACAAACGAGCGATACGGACGGGCAATCATGGAACGCGATTCCAAGACGATGGGACGGCTTCGACATCCGGACTACGTGGCGGAGTGGCCGCAGCCCGATGAGCAGGTCCGGGGAAGCGCGAACGCACAGGACGCAGGGCTCTTGGGTCGGTCCGACTACAAGTCCACCATGCACACGATCAGATTCGGGGAGAGGGACATGGCGATCGCCGAAGCATCTTCCATCACCGCGCCGGTCACCGGCCTGTGGCGCTATCCCGTCAAGTCGATGCAGGGCGAGGAGCTCAACGCGGCCGAGGTGACCGAGCGCGGGGTCGTCGGCGATCGCGCGTACGCGCTCTTGGACCGCGAGACCGGAAAGGTCGCGAGCGCGAAGAACCCGAGGAAGTGGGCGCGGCTGTTCGAGTTCCGCGCCGCGTTCGTCGAGTCACCGCGGGCCGGTGCGCCGCTCCCGCCCGTCCGCATCACCCTTCCCGACGGGACGCTCACGACGAGCGCGGATGCGAACGTCAATGCGGTCCTCTCGGAGGCGATCGGCCGGCAGGTGACCCTCGCGTCGACCTCTCCGGACACACCCGCGCTCGAGGAGTACTGGCCTGACATCGAGGGTCTGGCCCGCCGCGACGAGCTGACCGACGAGCCGATGCCGGAGCGGACCTTCTTCGATGCCGCGGTCGTCCACGTGCTCACGACCGCGACGCTCGACCGGCTCCGGTCGCTCTACCGCGAGGGCCGCTTCGAGGTACACCGCTTTCGTCCGAATATCGTGCTCACGCCCGACGCGCTGCAGGCGGGCTTCGTCGAGGATTCGTGGGTCGGGCGGACCCTTGTGATCGGGGAGGGGCGCATCGCGGTCCTGCGGCCATGCCAGCGCTGCGTCATGACGACGCTCCCGCAGGGCGATCTCCCCCGCGATGGTGGCATCCTTCGTACCGCCGCGAAGTTCCACGGGGTGAATGTCGGCGTCTACTGCGCCGTGCAGCGCGGCGGAACGATCCGCCGGAGCGACGCGGTGCGCATCGAATGATGCCCCGTCCGATCTGAGATCGAGCAGGGCGTTGCGCGAGAGCGGCTGTCGCTCGGGCGCACACTG
>JAYVCA010000155.1:0-10557 GCA_043750135.1 Chloroflexota bacterium
GAGATCACGTACTCCAAGAACGATGTCGATCTCTCCGGTCCGGTCACCCAGGCGCTCGCCGAGACGCCGGACGCCATCGTGAACACCTCGCTCGCCGGCCCCACGATCAAGGTCCTCCAGGAAGTCGCCAAGCGGAAGCCGGGCCTGCCGGTCATCGGCGGCAACGGCTTCAACACCCCGGCGATCGCGGCGTCGGCCGGCGCCGCCGCCGAGGGCGCGATCTCTGGCGCGGCTTGGTATCTCGACAACCCGTCCGCCGAGAACAAGGAGTTCGTCGCCGCATACAAGGCGAAATACAACGCCGATCCCGACCAGTTCGCGGCGCAGGCCTACGCGGGGCTCTACGTCCTCCTGGACGCGCTCAAGCGCACGCCGACCCCGAATAGCGTCCTGCACGACAAGCTGAAGGCCCAGATCGAGCTCACCACCGGCGTGAAGACCCCGCTTGGCGAGGTGAGCTTCAACAAGGATCACGACGTGACGCAGAAGATCTATGTCGTCCAGATCAAGGGCGGGAAGTTCGTACCGATCAACTAGCTCCGGTCCGCCGGAACGTAGAAGGGCGGGGACCGTGAGGTCTCCGCCCTTCTGCTTTAGCCTGCGGGCGTGGCCGACCAGATCTACAACGCGGTCTTCGTCGGGAGCATCTACGCCCTGTTCGCCCTCGGGTTCACGCTTGTGTTCTCGGTCCTCGACATCCTGAATCTCGCGCACCCGGCGATCTTCACCGTCGGCGCGTTCACGGCGCTCTTCGTGATGCAGGCCGGCGTGCCCGCGCCGGTCGCGCTCGTGATCGCCTTCGTGGTCTGCGGGCTCCTCGGCGTGCTGCTCGACCGTGTGGCGTTCGCTCCGCTGCGCCGCCGCGGCGCGCCGCCCTTGTCGGCGATGATCTCGAGCATCGGCGTCGCCCTCATCCTCACTCGGTTGATCCAGCTGCGGTACGGGCCCGATCTCCAGGCGTATCCCGCGGGCTCGGTCCCCTCGGGGGTCGTCGAGCTTGGGGAGCTGCAGCTCGACGCATTGCGGCTGGTGATCATCCTCGTCGCCCTTGCGCTCATGGTCGGCCTCACCTTCCTGGTCCGACGCACGAGCCTCGGCCGTCAGCTGCGCGCGCTCGCCGAGGATGCCCGTGCTGCGCGGCTCCTGGGGGTCGATGTCGAGCGCGCGATCGCCGCGACGTTCTTCATCAGCGCGGGCCTCGGCGGCGTCGCCGGCGTCCTCTACGGCTTTGCGACGAACAGCCCGTACTCGCAGATGGGCCTGCCGTTCGAGCTGAAGGCGTTCACGGTGATGGTGGTCGGGGGGATGGGGAGCATTCCCGGAGCGCTGATCGGCGCCTATCTGCTCAGCTTCGGGGAGACCGCGAGCCTCGCCTTCCTCCCGAGCGAGCTCCGCGACGCGTTCGCGTTCGGGCTCCTCTTCGTGGTCCTCG
Organism: Chloroflexota bacterium; assembly: GCA_043750135.1. GTDB lineage: Bacteria > Chloroflexota > Limnocylindria > P2-11E > P2-11E > UBA4735. Next base: position 1,433 of record JAYVCA010000155.1, read on the forward strand.
TCGTGCGGCCGAACGGCCTGCTCGGCCAAAAGTCTCCGGACCGGGTCTAGCGATGGATGACCTGACTGACCTCATCCTCACGTACTCGACGACGATCGGCGTCCTCGGGATCAATGGTCTGCTGGCCCTCTCGGTGTGGCTCACCCTCTACTGCGGCCAGCTCACCCTGGGTAACGCGGCCTTCATGGGGATCGCGGCCTACAGCTCCGCGATCCTCTCGATCCGTGCCGACCTTCCGTTCCCGCTCGCGCTCCTCGCGGGCACGCTCCTCGCCGGTCTGGTGTCGCTTCCCCTCGGCGCGACGGTGTTCCGGCTCCGCGGCGTCTACCTCGCGATCGCGACCCTCGCGTTCGGAGAGGTGATCCGGGTCGCGATCCTTGCGATCCCCGCGACCGGGAAGGGGCAGGGGCTCGTCGGCATACCGGCGAAGACCGAGCTCTGGCACATCTACCTCGCGCTCGCCGTCAGCGCCTACCTCCTCGCGCGGCTGCGCCTTTCCACCATCGGCCGCGCCTGGTCTGCGATCCGCGAAGATGAGGTGGCGGCGGCAAGCCAGGGGATCGCGGTCCGCCGCTACAAGCTCCTCGCGTTCGTCCTCGGCGCGCTCATCGCGGGCCTCGCCGGCGGCCTGTCCGCGCATCTGAACTTCGCGCTGCAGCCCGACGAGTTCGGCTTCGCCCGTGCGGTGCAGATCCTCGTCTTCGCCGTCGTCGGCGGCATCCCGAATGTCCTCGGCCCGCTCCTGGGCGCACTCCTGTTCACCGGTCTTCCCGAGATCCTTCGAGGTTTACAGGAGTACCGCGACATCTTCCAGGGCGCCGTTCTCGTCATCGTCATCGTCTATCTGCCCCGCGGCCTGGTCACCCTCTTCCAGCTGCGTCGTACCCGCCGGCTGCAGCGCGTCGGAGCGTCCGATGTTGCTTGAGACCGCCGGCCTCACCAAGCGCTTTGGCGGCGTGACCGCGGTGGACGGGGTCGATCTCAGCGTGGCGCCGGGGCAGATCTTCGGGCTCATCGGCCCGAACGGGGCGGGGAAGACGACGCTCATCAACCTCCTCTCCGGCCATTTCAAGGCCGATGCCGGCGTGGTCCGTCTCGGCGGAGACGACGTGACCACGCTGGCCGCGCACCTGCTCACTCGCCGCGGCCTCGCGCGGACGTTCCAGGGCGTGCGCCTCTTCAAGGGCCTCACCGTGCTCGACAACGTGCTCCTCGGTCGGCACGTCCGGATGCGTTCGGATGTGCTCGCCCGGCTCGTCCCCTTCCGCGCCGTCGGCACCACCGACCGCGGGACCGCGCTCGCGCTTCTCGATCGCATCGGACTTCGCGCCCGCGCGTCCGCTCTCGCCGGCGAGCTTGCCTACGGCGATCAGCGTCGTCTCGAGATCGCCCGTGCGCTCGCCTCGGAGCCGCGGCTGCTCATCCTCGATGAGCCCGCTGCTGGGATGAACCCGACCGAGTCGGTCGGTCTCCGCGCGCTCATGACCGAGCTCGTGGCGGATGGCCTCACGATCATCCTCATCGAGCACGACGTCCGGTTGGTCATGGACGCCTGCGCTCGCGTCGCCGTGCTGAACTTCGGACGTAAGATCGCCGAAGGCACCCCGGCCGAGATCCAGGCGGACCCGCTCGTCCGCGAGGCATACCTGGGTGCCGCCGATGCCTGATCAGGCGATGCTCGAGGTCCAGGGGTTGGTCGTTCGCTACGGCGCGATCGAAGCGGTCCACGGCGTGAACTTCAACGTCGCCGCCGGGGAGGTCGTCGCGCTCATTGGTGCCAACGGCGCGGGGAAGACCTCGACGCTTGCCGCGATCTCCGGCCTGGTGCGCCCCGCCGGTGGACAGATCCGGCTGGACGGGCGTGACCTCGCCGGGGCGCCGCCGCACCTGATCGTGCGTGCCGGCATCAGCCAGGTCCCCGAAGGGCGCGCGATCCTCGCTCGAATGTCGGTGCACGAGAACCTCCTGATGGGCGGCGCCGAGGTGGACACGATGTACGAGCGCTTCCCGATCCTCGCCCAGCGGCGCGGGCTGCCGGCCGGACATCTGTCCGGCGGCGAACAGCAAATGCTCGCGATCGCCCGCGCGCTCCTCGCGAAGCCGCGCCTACTCCTGCTGGATGAGCCATCGCTCGGCCTGGCACCGAAGATGGTCGCCACGGTGTTCGAGGTCCTCGCGGAGCTGCGCGCCGGCGGGACGACGATGCTCCTCGTCGAGCAGAACGCCCTCCGCGCCCTGCGCCTGGCCGATCGGGCCTACGTCCTCGAGCTTGGGCGCATCGGACTCTCTGGTACCGGCGAGGCGTTGTTGCACGACCCCGCGGTCGCGCGCGCCTATCTCGGTGCGTGAGGTATCGATCTGTTTACGCGTGCTTTCACCCGACCGAGGGAGGTGGCTGGCTGAACCCACCGCGATGCTTGCCGGGTGAAACGTCGTGCCGCGCTGGTCCTTGCCGTGGTGCTCGCTTTCGCGGTCCTGGCTGCGTTCGCCGTCGGTGGGCAGACGCGGGCGGTCGGGCCGGCGAGCGTGCTTGCCGTGCTTGCGGGTCGCGTTGAGCTGGCCCACGGCACCGCTGCGTACGCCACTGCGCGCGATGGGGAGACCGTCGCGGCCGGGGATCGCCTGCGCACCGATGGCGCCGGCCATGCGGTCGTCACGTTCTTCGATGGATCGACGCTGGACATCGCGCCGGCGACCGAGCTGACGATCGAGGCCGCGGGCTCGACCGACGGAGCGGTGGACCTCCGCATCACGCAGGCGATCGGCCGAACCTTCTCCAGTGTGCACAAGCTGATCGATACGCGGTCGCGCTACGAGGTCCGCACACCGTCACTCGTGGCGGCGGTGCGCGGCACGAAGTTCGAGGTGCAGGTGGACGCCGACGGCTCCTCCACGGAGCGCACGACCGAAGGACTTGTCGCGGTCAGCTCGGCCGGCACCGAGGTGCTCGTCCCCGCGGGCGCAGAGACTCGCGCGACGCCCGGCACAGCCCCGGCGCCGCCCGCTCCGATTCCCGCCCCGATCCCGGCGCCCGCGGTCACGTCGCTACCGGCCATCGGATCTCCCGCCGTGTCGGCGGCCACGCTCGCGCCGCCGCAAGGCTCGGGCGTCGGGCTGACGCCCAGCTCTTCGCCGCTCGCTGACCCATCCAGCGCGCCGCTGGTCACGCCGAGCCCGGTCTTGCCGCTGCCGACCCTGTCGGTCACTGCCGCTCCCGCGCTCCCGACAGCATCGCTCGGTGTTCCGACGCTCGCTCCGCTACCGACAGTGTCGCTCACCCCGCTGCCGACGCCGTCGCTTGCGCCGCTGCCGACGCTGTCTCTCGCGCCGCTGCCGACGGGGTCACCGGTGACCGCGCCGTCGCTCAGCCCGCTGCCCACCGGCACCGCGCTCCCGTCGCGCACGCCCTAGCCGCGCCCGTCGCGCGCCACTCTCGTGGCGTGATCTGGACGACGGTCATCGGCGTCGCCGGACCCCAGACTCCGCGCAATGGGCTTTTCGGGTGGATGACCGCCTCCACGACGAGCGCAGGAGTCTCGAGCGTCAGGAGTGGGACCATCACGGTCACTTGGTTCCGCGACGAGGTTCGCTGGCACGCCACACGCATTGGAATGGTCTGTGCGTGCGCTCGCCATCGTCAATCCTGCCGCGGGCGGCGGCACTGCGCGCGCTGATGTCGACGCGCTCCTCGGCACGCTCCGCGAGCGCTTCGCCTCGATCGACGTCGAAGAGACGGGGGTCGTGTCGCCGACGGCCGAAGACCTCGCGCGCCGCGGGGTCGCGGAGAAGTACGACGCGGTCCTGGTCGCGGGCGGCGACGGCACGGTCGGTATTGCGGCGCGAGCCCTCGTGAACACTGGGGTGACCCTTGGGATCCTGCCGTTCGGATCGTTCATGAACATCGCGCGCGCGGTCGGGATCCCGCGCGAGGACCGGGCGGCGGCAGCGAAGATCATCGCTGCCGGCCACAGCCGGGCGATCGATGTGGGCCGGGTGGGAGAGCACCTGTTCTTCGAGGCCGCGGGCATCGGGCTCGACGCACACGCCTTCGAGGCGGGGCACGCGTTCCAGCGCGGTGAGCGGTCGAGCGCCGTCGCGGCTGTCGGCGCGCTCATCCGCCGCTCCGGCGTCCGGGTGCGCATCGAAGCCGACGGCCGCGTGCACAGCCACCGCGTGCTCCAGGCGGTGGTCTGCAACGGACCGTGGTACGGGTGGGGATTCGAGGTCGCGCCGGGGGCGCGGATCGACGATGGCAAGCTCGAGGTCGTGGTCTTCGGCGGCGGCCGCCTGGCGGTGCTCCGGGAGCTGATCGCCGCGCGGATCGATCGTGACCGGCCGGCCCGCGGCCGGCGCTACCTGGGCAAGAAGATCGTCCTATCGTCACGCGAGCCGCTCGAGGTGCACGCGGACGGCCAGCTCGTCGGATCGCTGCCGCAGACGTTCGAGGCGCTCCCACGCGCCCTCCGGGTGTACGCCCCTGCATCTGTAATGCATCCGTAAGGTCGCGTTCCGAAGCGCAACACCCGCTGCTTCCCCTGGATATCCGTAGCAGAACGCCTGGAACGACCGGGCGCTCAGGAACGGAGATCTACAGATGAAGCTCGCATCGTTCAGCACCCGCAAGCTCAGTGCGGTCATCGGGACCGGCATCCTCGGCGCTGGCCTGCTCGGCGGCATGGCGTTCGCGGCCACCCCCAGCACCAGCGACCTCCAGCTCGCGACCACGCCGTCAGGCAATGTCACGGCGGTCGCGGAGAATGCGGATCGTGGCGCGAAGCTCAAGGCGGTCCTTGACGGCCTCGTCGACAAGGGCGTCATCACCCGCGCCCAGGCGGACGCGATCCTCGACGCGGTCAGCAAGCATGGCGGGAACAAGGACGGCAAGGGCGTCCGCGAATTCATCGGCGACGCGTTCCAGGAGAGCGTCCGCTACATCGATCTCCCGGCCGAGGCGGTGAAGGCGCAGCTCGAAGCCGGCAAGAGCCTCGGTCAGATCGCCGCGCAGCGGCCCGGCAAGAGCCGCCAGGGCCTGATCGACGACCTCAATGCCAAGGCCCAGGCGCGGATCAAGGCCGCGGTCGACGCGGGCAAGCTCACCGCCGAGCAGGCCGAGCAGCTCCGCACGAAGGTCGATGCGGCCATCGTGAAGCTGGTCGATCACGAAGGCGGCCGCCACGACAAGGGTGCCCCGAACACCCCCAAGACCCCCGCGAAGCCGACCCAGTAAGTCCCTTTCCACCCTCCTCCACGCGAATGGCGCCGGACGACCGGCGCCATTCGCGCGTGCCGGCTGCGAGAGTGGTCAGTCGGGCTCGAGCGCCTCCGCGGCGGCGGGGTAGATCCCGAGCACCTTCACCCAGGCGCAGGAGCGGCGCATCATCTCGAGCGCGTCGGAGGCGGGGGAGAGCGCTGGATCACCATCGAAGTCCAGATAGAAGACATAGTCCCAGGCCGCGACCCGGCTCGGGCGGGACTCGATCTTCGTGAGTTGCACGCCCACCGTGGCGAACGGCTGAAGCGTCCGCAGGAGCGCGCCGGGAACGTTCGCGGTGACGTAGGCAAGGCTCGTCTTCGGCCGTCCCGAGCGCATCGCCGCCGGAATGGCGTCGACCAGGCCGGCGTCGCCGCGCGGCGCGAGCGCGAAGAAGCGCGTCGCATTGTTGGGAGACGTCTCGATCCCGTTGGCGAGGACCGTGAGCCCGTACCGGCGTGCGGCGCGACCGCTCGCCAGGGCCGCGACCTGGGGGTCCGCGGCGCGCGCGACGTCCGCCGCGGCACCGGCGTTGTCGTAGGCGACCTCGGGCTCGATCCCGTGCGCGCGGAGGAAGGTGTCGCACTGCGCGAGCGACTGCGGATGCGAGCGCGCGATCTTGATCCCCTCGAGCGTCGCACCCGGGACGCCCAGGAGGCCATAGCGGACCCGTACGATCGCCTCGGCGACGATCGTCGACCCGTCGTCTTCACGGAGCAGGTCATAGACGTCGGCGACCATGCCGGCGTGGCTGTTCTCCACCGGGACGACCGCGCCGGCAACGCTGCCTTCCCGCAGCGCGGTGAAGACGTCGCCGAAGCTCCGCTGCGGGACCAGCTCGGCATTCGGGAACAGCCCCGCCGCCGCGGCCTCGCTGAACGCGCCGGGAAACCCCTGGTAGGCGATCTTCACCGATAGACCGGCGTGCGCCACTCCGAGTGCGCCGGGTCGGCTCCGCGGGCGATCGCGAAGTATCGCTCGCCGATCGCACTGGCGATCGGACCGCTGACCCCGGTGCCGACCGTGCGGCCGTCGATCTTCACGCAGGGGGCGACCTGCGCGCCGGTGCCGCAGAAGAAGACCTCATCGGCGAGGTACAGCTCGGTCCGGTCGATCGGCCGCTCGATCATCGTCAATCCGAGGGTCTCGCGCGCGAGCGTGCCGATCGTGTCGCGGGTGATGCCCTCGAGGATGTCGTCGGTCACCGCCGGGGTCACCAGCTCGCCGTCGCGGACCATGAACAGGTTGGAGCCGCCGCCCTCCGAGACGTGGCCGTCGCGAGTCAGAAAGATCGCTTCATCGGCGTCCCGCTCATGCGCCTCGTCGACCGCAAAGGCCGTGTTCAAGTACGAGCCGGTGAGCTTGCCACGGGCCGGGATCGCATCGTCGGAAGTCCTGCGCCAGCTCGAGGTGCAGGCCGTGAGGCCGCCGACCGGGAGGTATGCGCCCATCGGGCAGGCGTACATCGCGAAGCCGTCGCGGAGGCCACCGAGGGTGACCTTGACCACGCGCGAGGCCTTGTAAGCGAACGGGCGGAGATAGATGTCGGCCCGGAAGTCGTTGCGCCGTAGGAGCTCGACCGCCAGCTCCGCGAGGCCGGCGGCGTCAGCGGGGAGCGTGATCCGCAGGATCTTGCAGGACCGCTCCATGCGGGCGAAGTGCTCGACCAGACGGAAGGCATAGAGCTGTTCCTGCTGCGGGTCCCAGTACGCGCGGATGCCTTCGAAGACGCCGGTCCCGTATTGCAGCGCGTGGGTCGCGATGCTCACCTTCGCATCGGCGAACGGGACGAAAGCGCCCTCGAGGTAGGCAACGCCGACCTCGAGGATCTCGGCGGTCGGCGGCGGTGCCGCTGCGGTGTCTTTCACGACGCTCGACATGTCGCCCTCCTGATCGCCGGGCCATCGGCTAGCCTCATTGTGTGGAACTGGTCCTCGGTCTGCACGGCCGTGTCGCCACCGCGATCGTCCTCTATCTGACGATCGTGGGCCTCTGGGGTCTATGGCTGGGCATCCGGGGACGCGGTCCGACTCCGAATTTCATCGGCGCGCTGGTCATTGCCGAGGTCGCCGCGGTCGCGCAAGGTCTCTTTGGTGTCGCCCTCCTGTTCGGGCGCGCCCCCGCGAACAGCGTGCACATCCTCTACGGATTCGCCCTGGTGGCAGCGATCCCCCTTGCCGCGACGCTCGTCCGGCACCGCCCGCCGCGCGCCGTCTCCTTCGCGTTCGGCTTCATCACGCTGTTCGCCGCCGGTCTGGCGATCCGAGGCATCACGACCGCCGGATGAGCTTCGTTGACGCTCATCCCGACCTGTCGCTCGCCACCCTCCAGGCCCTCGTGCCCGGCATGGCGTACTTCAACGTCGCGGGCTCGGGGCCGACCTTCCCGGTCGCGCAGGCGGCGGCCGAGCGCTACCGGACCTGGCTCAACGGCGTCGGGATGTTCAGCCATGTCGGCTATGACGCCTACAACGCCGATCTGGCCGCAACGCGCGCCGATCTCGCGGCGTTCATCGGCGATCCGGACGGTGCAGGACGGATCGCGCTCATGCAGTCGGCGACCGATGGCCTGAACACGCTCGTCGCCGGACTGCGGCTACCGGCGAACGCGCTCATCGCGACGACCGCCGAGGAGCATGCGTCGGCGCTGCTCCCGGTCTACCGGCGCCAAGACCGCGGCGATCGCGTCCGGGTGATCCCGTACGACGACGACGCGGCGTTCCTGGACCGGGTCGCCGGCGCCCTCGCCGATGGCGCGGCCGCACTCGTGCTGTCGCTCGTCTCCTGCAAGACCGGCCGAGTGCTGCCGGTCGCCGCGGCCTGTCGGCTCGCGCGCGCCGCGGGTGCGGCGACGATCGTCGACTGCGCCCAGGCGCTCGGCCAGCTGCCGCTCGACGTGCGGGCGTTCGGCGCCGACGCGGCGGTGTTTCTGGGCCACAAGTGGCTCCACGGGCCGCTGGCCACCGGTGCCGTCTGGGTCGGCGATCTCGCGCGCTTCGATCCCCCGCGGCTTGGCTGGCGCTCGCGCGTGTCGCACGACCTCGCCGGGCAGTTCGAGCTCGAGCCGGACGCGACGCGCTTCGAGACCGGAACCGTGGATGTCGCGGCCTACGTTGGGCTGCGCCAGGCGCTCGCGGTGCACCGTGGACTCGCCACGCTGGTCCCCGGACGCATCGCGGCGCTCCGCGCGCGTCTTCTCGCCGCGCTGGAGCCGCTGCCGTTCACGCTGCTCGGTCGGCCGGACGATCCCACCGGCATCGCGGTCGTCGCGCCACGCGCTGGCGCGGCGTTCGACATCGTCCAGCGCATGTGGAGCGAGGAGCGCATGGTGGTGAAGCACATCGCCGATCCGGCCTCTCCGGGGATGCCCGAGGCGATCCGCATCTCATTCTGGGTGCTCCACTCTGATGCCGACATCGACCGACTCGCCGGGGCATTCGCTCGGCAGCTCGCCGCGACGGCCGGACGATGAAGCTCCTCGACGGACAGACCGCGATCGTCACCGGCGGGGGGCGCGGCTTCGGCCGCGCGATCGCCGAGGCGCTCGCGGCGCAGGGCGCGGCCGTGGTCGTCGCCTCACGCAACGCGCCCGAGCTCGACCTTGTCGTGACGGCGATCAAGAAGGCCGGCGGCAAGGCGCTTGCGCAGACCGCCGACATCTCCGACCAACGCCAGGTCCAGGAGCTGGTCCTCGCCACGGAGCGTTGGGTCGGCCCGGTCTCGATCCTGGTGAATAACGCCGGCATCCTCGAGCCCATCGGACCGCTCGCCGAGACCGACGGGACGGCATGGCTGCGCAATATCGCGATCAATGTCGGCGGGACGTACCTTGCCACCCGGACCGTCCTGCCCGGCATGCTCGATCGCGACTCCGG
>JAYVCA010000156.1:0-5678 GCA_043750135.1 Chloroflexota bacterium
GGAGTACACCGACCTGTATGGGAACATCTGCTGGCGGTATCTGACCCCGATCGGACGCTCGACGGTCCGCTACGACGCGGTCATCGAGATCCCGCCCACACCCGATCCGATCCTGCCGGATGCGGCCCTCAACGCGATCGATGATCTTCCCGATGAGGCGATCGTCTTTACCCTGCCGAGCCGCTACATCGAATCCGACCGGCTTCTCGATGTCGCCTGGGACCTGTTCGGCGGCACCCCTCGGACCTGGCAGCGGATCCAGGCGATCTGCGACTGGGTCCACACGAACATCGAGTTCAAGAGCGGCTCGTCGACCTCCACGACGACGGCGTTCGACATCTACACCCAGCGGGCCGGGGTCTGCCGCGACTACGGCCTCCTCGCCGTGGCCTTCTGCCGCGCGATGAATATCCCGGCGCGATACACCTTCGGCTATCTCCCGGACATCGCGATCGAGCCGCCGGACGTCCCGATGGACTTCCACACCTGGTTCGAGGCCTACGTCGGGGGCCATTGGTACACCTTCGACGCACGGCATAACACCCCCCGCGTCGGTCGTGTCGTCGTGGCACGGGGCCGCGATGCGGTGGACTGCGCGCTCTCGACGGCGTACGGATCCGCGCGCCTGGCGAAGTTCACGGTGTGGTCGGACGAGATCACCGCCGAACGGCCGGGGGGGCCGCCGCCCGATGAAGACGCGGACACCGCGGAGGCGGCCGCGCGATCCGCACGGTGAGCGCGCGGCCGGACTGGTCGCGGGTCACGCGGGCGACGTACCGGGTCCGCCAGCATTACCGCTATGAGTACAGCGGCGCGGTCTGGGACCTGCGTCAGCGCCTCGTCATGATCCCGCCCGACCGTCACGGCGATCAGCGCCTGCTCCAGCACGACCTCGCGATCCGGGGGACCGAGGGCGATCACCGGACCGCCTGGGAGCGGGATGCGTTCGGGAACCGCGTAGCCCGAGTCGTCGCGAACCGGGTCCCCGTGGCCATCGACTTCGAGGCGACCTATCGCCTCGAACGGGTCTGGGGCGGCCCCGGCGCCACCGCACCCGCGCCGTGGGCGAACGCCGCCGGTCGTCTGGAGTATGTCCGCCCGACCGCCCTCACCGCGCCTGATCAGCAGCTCACCGACCGCGCCGCGGAGATCGCGCGGCGGAGTGGCGACGCGTCTGAGCGGGCCGAGCGCGCGCACGAGTGGGCCGCCGGCGCGATCGCCTACCAGTTCGGGGTCACCGGCTACACCACTCCGGCGGCGATGGCCCTGCACCTCGGCAAGGGCGTGTGCCAGGACTACGCCCACATTCTCCTTGCGCTCCTGCGGCTGCTGAACGTCCCTTGCCGTTACGTCTCCGGCCAAATGCTCGGGGAGGGGGCGCCACATGCCTGGGTCGAGGCGCTCATCGACGCCGAGGACGGCGCGGTCGAGATCATCGCGTACGACCCGACCCACCGCCGCCGCGCACGCATGGACTACCTCACCGTTGCGGTCGGTCGGGATTTCGCCGACGTCTCGCCAACATCCGGGACGTACAGCGGCCCGGCGGCCGGCCGGATCTCCTCGACCAAGCGGGCGGAGGCGGTCGAGATCGAGATCGCGTCGACCGGGCCGGCGGAGGCCGTGGCATGACCACTGATCGTCTCGCCGTCCCGACGATGCCGGCGTACGACCCGGGAGAGTTCTGGGATGAGATGTTCGAGCGCCCGGGGGTGGTGCGCCAGCATTACCGCGCGCTCGCGCAGCGCCTGGCAACACTGTCGCCTCAGGAGGTCAGCCGGCGGCAGCGCGCCGCCGACCTGTCGTTCCAATCGCGCGGCATCACCTTCGCGGTGAACCAGGACCCCAGCGGTCTGGAAAAGACGATGCCATTCGATCTCATCCCCCGGATCATCCTTCCGTCGGAATGGCGGACGATCGAACGGGGCCTCGAGCAACGCGTCCGCGCGCTCAACCTGTTCCTCCACGACGTCTATCACGAGCAGCGGATCCTGGGGTCGGGGCTCATCCCACCGGAGCTCGTTCTTGGCGCGAGCGGGTACCGCCGCGAGATGCGCCAGGTCGACGTGCCCCTCGGGGTGTACACCCACGTCGTCGGGAGCGATCTGGTCCGCGACGCGAGCGGAGCGTTCTACGTGCTCGAGGACAACCTCCGGGTGCCATCGGGCGTGTCGTACGTCGTCGAGAACCGCCGAGTGCTGAAACGGATCTGGCCGCAGCTGTTCGCCGACCACGCGGTCCGCCCGGTGGAGGGATATCCGCAGGAGCTGCTCAGCGTCCTCCGCAGCATCGGCCAGGGGATCGCGGACGAGCCGACGGTCGTCCTGCTCACGCCAGGGATCCACAACTCGGCCTTCTTCGAGCACGCCTTTCTGGCCAAGGCAATGGGCATCGAGATGGTCCAGGGGAGCGATCTCTTTGTCGACGACGGTTCCGTCTATATGCGGACCACCAGCGGCCGGCGGCGGGTCGATGTGATCTATCGGCGCGTAGACGATGAGTTCCTCGATCCGCTCGCCTTCCGCCAGGACTCGCTCCTCGGCGTACCCGGCCTTCTCGCGACCTACCGGATGGGTCGAGTCGCCCTCGCGAACGCCATCGGCGCGGGCGTCGCCGACGACAAGGCGATCTACGCGTACGTCCCGACGATCATCAAGTACTACCTGGGCGAGAACGAGATCCTCCCGAACGTGAAGACCTACGTAGCCGACGATCCGACCGATCGGACCTACATCCTCGAGCACCTCGACACGCTCGTGGTCAAGGCAGTGAACGCGAGCGGCGGCTATGGGATGCTGATCGGTCCGCACGCAGCGCAGAAGGATCGTGACGAGTACGCCGTGCGCATCCGCGCCGACCCCCGTGGCTACATCGCGCAACCGACGCTCGCGCTGTCGCGGCACCCGACCTGGTCCGTCGACCACCTCGAAGGGCGGCACGTCGATCTGCGGCCATTCATCTTGTTCGGCCGCGAGGTGACGGTGACACCCGGCGGACTCACTCGCGTCGCCCTGCGGAGCGGCTCGCTCGTTGTGAACTCGTCGCAGGGCGGCGGCGCGAAGGACACCTGGGTCCTGAGCGAGTCCCCGCGACCGGAGGGGGACTAATGCTCTGCCGCGTCGCGGATGATCTCTATTGGATGAGCCGTTATGTCGAGCGCGGGCTCGCGGTGTCCCGGCTCATCGATGTCACACGGCACCTCGAGCTCGATGCTGGAGATGAGGATTTTTGGGCACCGCTCGTCGGAGCGATCGATCTGGCGAGTGATGACGTCCGCTACTTCCTCACGTCTGACGCGATGAACCCCGACTCGCTCGTGTCCTGCGTGCGACAGGCGCGCGCTCTCGCGCGAGGCATCCGGGACTCGATCAGCAGCGAGATGTGGGAGGAGCTCAACACGCTCCATGTCTCGCTCGCGATGCCCACCTCGGCGCGGCAGATCCAAGGCGAGGCGGGTTCGTTCGCGCGCCTCATCCGTGAGCGCCTCCAATACTTCCAGGGCCTCGCCGAGTCCACGCTCGCCCATGACGAGCCTTGGCACTTCGTGAAGTTCGGGACGTTCATCGAACGGGCCGACGGGGTCTCGCGGCTGTTGAACCGCCAGTCGCACCTGCTCGCCGGGCACGGTCGCCCGGCGGGAGAGGATCCAAGCGGCTCGGATACCGTCCGCTGGCTTGCGGTGCTCCGCTCGTGCGGAGCGGCGGAAGGGTTCGCCCGCTATTACTCGCTGCGGGTCGAGCCCGCGCGCGTCGTCGAGTTCCTCGTTCTGAACCCGATCTTTCCCCAGTCGGTCCGGTTCGCCCTCACCGGGGCGGCCGGCGCGCTTGAGCAGATCGCCGACCTCCGGATCGCCGCGCGGAACGATCCCGGTCCGGCCGGGCGCACTCTCGGGCGGGCACGCAGCTTGGTCGAGAACACCGCGGTGGATGAGGTCTTCGACCAGGGCCTGGCGCCGTTCCTGGAAGGCGTCCAGCAGCTCATCGCGCAGGCCTCGGATGAGGTGACCGCGACCTACCTCCGGGATCAGCCGCAGCCGGGGCGTCTGGTCGGTGTGGCCCGAGCGGCGATGCTCATGGCCGCGCAGCAGCAACAACAATGAGGGTCGAGGTGGAACACACGACCCGCTTGAGCTATACGACCGACGTCGTGGAGAGCGTCATGGACGCGCGGCTCGGGCCCCGAAGCGACGTTCACCAGCGATGGGGCCCCTACGAGCTCCGGGTCGTGCCCGCCGCGGCCGTCCGCCGCTACAGCGATAGCTTCGGGAACATCGCCCACCTCATGACGATCGCCAAGCCGCACCGCGAGGTCGAGGTCACGATGTGCGGAGAGATCGAGACCTTGCTGCGCGACCCGTTCCGGGCGCCACGCGAGCTCCCTGCGCCGCTGACGCCTGGCGAGCGCGCCGACTACCTCGACCCCTCACCCCTCGTGCCGCGCGATCCCGAGATCGACCGCCTCGTCACGCCGTTCAAAGACAATGCGGCTGCGGTCTTCGCGACGGCGCAGAAGCTCATGCGTCTGGTCTACGACCGGTTCGACTACGTCCCCGAGGTCACCGGCGTCGGCACGACCGTCCCCGAGATCCTCGCCCACAAGACCGGGGTCTGTCAGGACTTCGCTCACGTCCTCATCGCGCTCTGCCGCGCCGCGGGCATCCCGGCGCGGTACGTGAGCGGCTACATCGTGCGCGACGCGGCGAGCGCCGCGCCGACGCGGGGGGCCGGCGCCTCCCACGCCTGGGTCGAGGCGTTCACCCCGACCCATGGCTGGCGCGGCTTCGACCCGACGAACGATCTGGTGGCAAGCGAGCACCATGTGAAGATGGCCATCGGCCGCGATTATCGGGACATCCCGCCGACCCAGGGCACGTTCCGCGGCATCGCCGAGGAGACCCTCGCGGTCGAGGTCGTGACGCGGATCCTCGCGTAGCGATATCCTGAGCGTCTCCTGGGGGCTTAGCTCAGCTGGTTAGAGCGTCTGCTCGACAAGCAGAAGGTCAGTGGTTCGAGCCCACTAGTCCCCACAGAACCAACCTTCCCGGCGACGGCCGCGTACACCACCTCGCGGACAGCGTCTCTGGGAACGACATCTGCCATGCCACAGCGACCGTCTCAGCGAGCCGTCCAGGTTAGCGACGATGCCCGGCGGCCCGTCGGTTTCTCCTCGGATGGACCCAACGACTCGGCGGTGTCGACGTGCCCGGAGGTCACCTGTCCAGCGATCCGCGCCTTGGCATCCGCGGGCACATGGGCCCATCTTCCGAGAGTTCGGCAGACAAGCAGAAGGCCGCCCTCGGCCAGGAGGAGGCGGGTGTTCTCTCTCTAGCGTTACCACGTGCGACACGTGAGCGGAGAGAGCGAAACACTCACTTGAGTACGCCGCCCGTACCTCATCGGCGGCGGCCAATGTCTGCCGCCAGGGCCATAGGATGGCAACCGCGCCTCGAAGCGCATCGAGAGGGAGGGATCAAGTTGAAGCACGTTCTTGCGATCAGCCTCGCACTCGCGTTCCTCGTTATCAGCGGCGCACCGGCATCGGCCGATCCTGGTGTTCAGTCCGAGCTCGCGCAGGTCCGTCGGGCGACCGCGCAGTATCACAACGTCGATAACGCGCTGGCTGACGGGTACTTCCGGGCATCGCCCTGCGTCCCCGGGATGGGATACCACTACCTGAAC
>JAYVCA010000157.1:0-16787 GCA_043750135.1 Chloroflexota bacterium
GCGGTGCCGGCGTACGCCTCGGCGGTCGTTCGCTTCGACCCGGAGCGCACGCCGTATGCGGACGCGCTGCGAGCGGCTGAGGCCATCGCTGCCGAGAGCCTCGCGCTTCCGGATGCGGCGCCGGGCGCGCTTATCGAGGTCCCGGCCCGGTACGACGGACCGGATCTCGCGGAGACCGCCGTACGCTCCGGTCTGGAGGTCGGCGAGCTTGTCGCGCTCCATGCGGCGGGCACCTACACCGCGTGGTTCCTCGGATTCATGCCAGGCTTCGCGTACCTCGGCCCGGTCGATCCGCGGATCGTCGCGCCGCGCCGCGCGGCTCCAAGATCGCGCGTCCCGGCCGGCGCGATCGCGATCGCCGACGGACAGACCGCGATCTACCCGGCCGACTCGCCCGGCGGCTGGCAGCTCATCGGCTCCACGGATCTCCGATTGTTCGATCCCGCGCGAGACCCGGCGGCGCGCATCCGGGCTGGGGACCGCATCCGGTTCGTGCCGCGTTGATCCGGATCGGCGCTCCCGGCGTTCGCTCGACGGTGCAGGACGCCGGGCGCACCGCGGCGCTCCGCAGCGGCATCCCCCCGGCCGGACCGGCGGATCCGGCCGCCTTCGCGGCGGCCTGTGCGCTTGTGGGGCTGGATCGCCAGGCTGCCGCGATCGAGGTCGTCGGCCTGCCGTTCTCGTTCTCCTGCGACGATCTGCGCATCGTCGCCGTCACCGGCCGCGACGTTCGGGTGCGCTCCCGGACCCGTCTCCCCTCGTGGACCGCGGTCGTCGTGCGGCCGGGCGACGAGGTTCAGGTCGAGGGCAGCGCGAGGACGCGGTACGCCTACGTCGCGATCTCCGGGGGGATCGCATTGCCGCCGGTGCTCGGTTCGCGCGCGACGTACCTGCCGGCCAGGATCGGCCCCTGGCCGGCGGCGCTCGCCACCGGTGATGCCCTTCCGCTCAGCGATGGCCGCGCGCCGACCGAACGCGCCGGCGTGCGTCTGGAGCCGCCGAATTACGCGGCGCCGGTGCGAGCGGTCCCTGGGCCGCACGCGGACCGCTTCAGCGCCGACGCGCTCGACGCGCTCTTCGCCCTTCCATTCACCGTCTCTCCGGAGAGCGACCGGATGGGCACGCGCCTGGCAGGCCGCCGCATCGAGGCGCTCGCCGGCGAGCTCCTCACCTGCGGGATCGTGGCCGGCGCGATCCAGGTCCCGCGCGGCGGCGAGCCGATCGTGCTTCTCGCCGACCATCAGACGACCGGCGGCTATCCGATCGCGGCGACGGTCCTGAGCGCCGATCTGGGCCTGGTCGCCCAGCGGGCATCGGGTGAGTCGCTCCAGCTGGTTCGCGTCACGGCGGCTGGAGGTGGACGTTGAACGGGTGATGGACGAGCGGCTCGCGGCCCTCGGCCTGGCGACCCCGGTGGACCTGGTGGCCCCGGCCGTCCCGCTGCTCCCCGTCGTCGCCGCCCGCCCCGACGCGCTCCTTCGCCGGGCCGTCCTTCTTCGCGAAGGTCGACGTCAGGTGCCTGGCCTGCTCGAGATCGGCCCGGCTGGCGTGCGCCTTACCGCGGCCGGACCGCCGCGCACGATCGGATGGACCGGGATCACCGCGGCCCTCGCCGACCGGGGGCAGGTGATCATCGCGATGCCCCACCAGCGCTGGGAGCTGGCGCTCTTGGTCGATGGTGTCGCCGAGCCCGCCCTCGCGCCGTTCCTCGCCGCGGTCATCGCGGAGGGGAGACGCGGAGTCCTCGATCCCGTCGGTGGCGCGCTCCACGAGCTCGCGAATGCCTCAGACCGCGTGATCGATACATTCGGCGACGCGGATGATCCGATCGTGCCGCTCGCCGTCGGCAGCTTCACGCTCCTCGCCGCCGCGCTCTTCGCCGTTATCCTCCCGGTCGCCGTCGAGATCGTCGCGCGGCGTGGTCTCACCGCCGGTGCATTCGCGATCGATCCGCGGATCGCCGCGCTCGACCCGCGCGGGCTCGTGGCTGCCGCGGCGCTCGCCGCCGCGATCGCATCGTGGTCGGCGCGCTACGCCCTGGGTGAGGCGGCGGCGGCCTGGGCCCGCGGAACCCTGCGCGGCTGGCATCGCGACGCCGTCCCGATCGAGCGGGTCCTCCGCCTGCTCCTCGCGCACGTTCTCCTGGCCCCCGGACGCATCGCGCTCGCCGGGTCCGTCGCGCTTGTCCTGCTGCTCCCATCCGCAGCTGCCCGAACGACCATCGACGCGAGCGGCATCCATCAGCGCTTCGGCCTTCCGCTGCTGGGGGTGGATCGCCCCTGGCGCGAGGTCGTGGAGGTCGTGCCGGTGTCGGTCGGGCTCGGCGAGCGTGCCGAGGGCTTTGCCACGACGCTGGTCCTGGTCGACGGGACCCGGATCTCGACCCGTGGCAGCGACGTCACCGGGGGCGGGGAGCGCCAGCTCTTCGAACACGCCCGCGCCTGGGCCGGAAGCGAGCGGCCTGACTAGCAGCAGCGCGCCGTGCGCACTCACTAGGGTCCCGGCGATCGCTGATCCGCGTCGCCTGCGACTCCCGCGGTGACAAGGGGGCGGGCAGCCCCGCCCCCTGACGCACGCCGTTCGCGTCCTCTAAGCGGTCCAGGAGCGATCCAGGGGCTTGCATAAATATCCAAGACCGTGCATAATCCGCTGATGCCCGTGAACGTCGCGATCGTCGGAGTCACCGGATATGCCGGAGGCGAGCTCGCCCGCCTGCTCCTGGGCCACCCCGACGTTCGCCTGGTCGCCGTGGTCGCCCGCAGCCATCAGGGCGAGTCGCTCCGCGATGCCGTCGCGCACCTTCACGGCGCGCCGGACACGCTGCGCGTCGGCGCGGATCCGGGCGACGCCGACGTCGTGTTCACCGCACTCCCGGCGGGGGAGGCGGCAAAGCTCGCCCCCGGCTGGCTTGGCGAGGGGCGCCGGATCATCGACATCGGCAGCGACTTCCGGCTGCGGGACCCAGAGGCCTACGACCGCTGGTATGGCTACACCCATCCAGCACCCGAGCTTCTCGCGACCGCGGTGTATGGCCTCACCGAGTTCGCCCGCGCCGCCCTGCCGGGGGCGAAGATCGTGGCCAACCCGGGCTGTTATCCGACCGCCTCGCTCCTCGCGCTCGCGCCGGCCGCGCGCGCCGGGCTCATCGGTCCCGATGTGATCGTCGATGCGAAGTCCGGTGTCTCTGGCGCCGGCCGGGTGGTCGACGAGGCGTTCCTGTTCGGCACGATCGACGAGAGCGTTCGGGCCTATGGCGTCCCGCGGCACCGGCACACCCCCGAGATCGCCCAGCAGCTCGGCGTGATCGGCGACGGCCCCCCGCCGCGCCTCACCTTCACGCCGCATCTGGTGCCGATGACCCGCGGGCTCATCGCGACCTGCTACGCGTCGCTCGCCGATGGCGTCTCCGCGGCGGACATCGCCGAGACCTACGCCGCGACGTATGCCGGCGAGCCGTTCGTGCGGGTGGTGCCGGCGTTCCCGCCGACGAAGGCGACGCTCGGAAGCAACTGGTGCCTGGTGCACGCCGTCGTCGACGAGGAGAACCGGCGGCTCGTGACCGTCGGGGTCATCGACAATCTGGTGAAGGGCGCCGCCGGGTCGGCGATCCAGAACCTGAACGTGATGTGCGGCTTCGCCGAGACCGCGGGCCTCGAGGCGTTGCCGCTGTGGCCGTGATCGGCGCGGGGCGCGGCGTCACCTACGCGCAGGGCTTCACCGCCGGCGCGGTGGCGGCCGGCGTCAAGCACGCGGGAACGAGCCGGCTGGACATCGCGCTCATCGTGAGCGATCGTCCGGCGACCGCCGGCGCGGTGTTCACCACCAATCAAGTGATCGCCGCGCCGTGTGTCCTCACCCGGCAGCATGTCGCCGCGGGCCGGATCCGCGCGATCGTCGTGAACTCCGGGAACGCGAACGCCTGCACCGGCATGCAGGGCGAGCGTGACGCCGTCGCGATGGCAGCCACCGCGGCGACGCGACTGGGGTGCGCACCTGATGAGATCGCCGTCGCGAGTACCGGGGTGATCGGCGTTCCGCTGCCGATGGAGCGGATCGCGCCCGCCATCGCCGCGATCGCGCCGACGGTCGCCGGCTGGGATGATGCATCGCGCGCCATCATGACGACCGACACGCGCCCGAAGGTCGCCGAGCGCGAGATCCAAGTCGGCGGACGTGCGGTCCGCATCGGTGGGATCGCCAAGGGTGCCGGGATGATCCACCCGAACATGGCCACGCTCCTGGTGTTCGTCACCACGGATGCGGCGGTCGACCCGAAGCGGCTCCAGGATGCGGTGACCTCCACGGCCCGACACAGCTTCAACGCGATCTCCGTCGATGGCGACACGAGCACGAACGACACGCTCCTCGTCCTGGCGAACGGCGCCTCCGGGGTGACTATCGCCGACGCGGCGCTTCCCGACTTTTCCGCGGCGCTGGGCGAGGTCTGCCTCGAGCTTGCCCGCGCGATCGTGACTGACGGCGAGGGCGTGACCAAGGTGTTCGAGGTCCGCGTGCAGGGCGCGGCGACGGAAGCCGACGCGACCGCAGCGGCACGCACGATCACGACGTCGAACTTGGTGAAGACGGCGATCCATGGCGGCGATCCGAACTGGGGTCGCGTCCTTGCCGCCGCGGGCCGGTCGGGGGCGCGGGTCGACGCGTCGCGGGCGTCCATCCGCATCGGCGGGATCGCCGTGTTCGCGACCGGAGCGCTGCAGCCGATCGACGACGCCGCGATCCGTGCGGTGTTCGCGCGCTCGGAGATCGTGATCGAGGTCGACCTCGGCCTCGGGAGCGGCACCGCTCGGGCCTGGGGGACCGACCTCTCGGCCGAGTACGTGAGGATCAATGCCGAATACACCACCTAGTCCGGACGTGTCCCGCGACGGCGCTGCGGTCGTGCTGAAGATCGGCGGCAGCGTGGCCGGCCAAGACGATGCGGCGCTGGGCTTGGTCGCTGCGCTCCACGATGGCGGGCTCCCGCTCGTGGTCGTGCATGGCGGCGGCCCGCTCATTGGCGAGTGGGCCGCTCGGGCCGGATTGGAGAGTCGCTTCGAGCGTGGCCTACGGGTGACCGACGCGGCGACCCGTGATGTCGCGGTGGCCGTGCTCGTGGGCGTGGTGAACACGACGCTCGTCGCTCGCCTCATCGCCAAGGGCGTGCCCGCCGTCGGCTTGTCCGGCGTCGATGGCGGGATGCTGCGGGCCGAGCGCGAGGTGGGACTGGGCGAAGTCGGCCGGATCACGATGGTCGACAGCTCGCTCCTGGACGACCTCGTCGCCGCCGGGCGGCTGCCGGTCGTCGCACCGGCGGCGATCGCGACCGATGACGGCGCGATCTTGAACGTGAATGCCGACAGCGCCGCCGGCGCCCTTGCCGCCGGCATCGGGGCCCGGCTCCTGGCGTTCGTCACCGATGTCCCCGGCGTGCGCGGCGCCGACGGGAAGGTCATCGCGTCGCTCGACCGCGAGCGGGCGAAGGTGCTCGTCGACGACGGGACGATCGAGGGCGGGATGATCCCAAAGGTCGAGGCCTGCCTCGTGGCCGCGGCTGCCGGCTGCCGCGCCGCGATCGTGGCCGCGCGCGATGTCGACGCCGTCGAGGCCCTGCTTGCCGGGGGCGCCGCGGGGACGATGTTCGAGCCGTTGCCGGCGACATCGCGATGAACGACGTTCTGGGGCGCAAACAACACCGCCAGCAAGCGCTGCTGCGGCTGGTCGCCGAGCGGCCGCTCCGCACGCAGGGCGAGGTCGCGCGGGCGCTCCGGGCCGCCGGCTTCCCCGCGACGCAGGCGACGGTGTCGCGCGATATCGTCGAGCTCGGCCTACTCAAGACGGCGCGCGGCGGCGGACACGCCTACGCGCCACCTGCCGCCGCCACCGCGACGGGCGGGGCGGAGCGGCTGCGGCGCTTCTGCGAGGACTACCCGGTCGAGAGCTGCGCCGCCGGCACGATCCTGGTGCTCCGGACCTCACCGGGTACCGCGAACGCGCTCGCGATCGCGCTGGACACCACGCGGTTCGACGACATCGTCGGCACCCTCGCCGGCGACGACACGGTCTTCATCGCCACGACGACCGCTGGACGGGCCCGCGCGCTCGCCGCACGGCTCGCCGCCTACGGGGTCCGGACCACCACACCGAAAGGGACAGCATGATGACGACGCCAGCCCACAAGAAGGATCAGACGAACGGCCAGACCTGCGTGCTCGCGTACTCCGGCGGTCTCGACACCTCGGTCGCCGTGGCCTGGCTGCGCGAGACGTACGGCTTCGAGATCGTGACCTGCACCGGCGACCTTGGCTCGGTAAAGGACCTCCCCGGCGTGCAGCGCAAGGCGCTGAAGAGCGGCGCGCGTAAGGCCATCGTCCAGGACGCCCGCGAGCCGTTCGTCCGCTACTTCGTCTGGCCGGCGCTCCAGGCCGGCGCGCTGTACGAAGGCCGCTACCCGATGGCGACCGCGCTTGGCCGGCCACTCTTGGCGAAGCTTCTGGTGGATGCCGCGCGGGCCGAGGGCGCGCGCTACGTGGCGCACGGATGTACCGGCAAGGGGAACGACCAGGTGCGGTTCGACCTCGCGGTCGGCGCGCTCGCACCCGAGATGACGGTCATCGCGCCGATGCGTGGCGGGATGAACATGACCCGCGAGGAGGAGATCGACTACGCGACAGCCCGCGGCATCCCGGTTCCGGTGACGAAGAAGAGCCCCTACAGCGTCGACGAGAACCTCTGGGGCCGGTCGGTCGAGGCCGGGGTGCTGGAAGATCCGTGGGGGGCGCCGCCGCGCGATGTCTATGCGTGGACCGTCGATCCCGACGAGACGCCGGAGCGGGCGAAGGAGATCGTCATCGGCTTCCGCGAGGGTGTGCCGGTCTCCATCGACGGACAGCCGATGGCTGGCGTCGCGCTCATCGACAAGCTGAACGCGCTCGCCGGCAAACACGGCGTTGGCCGGATCGATCAGATCGAGAACCGCCTGGTCGGGATCAAGTCCCGCGAGATCTACGAGGCCCCGGCGGCGGTCGTGCTCCATCAGGCGCACCGCGCGCTCGAGGACATGGTCCTGTCGAAGGAGTCACTGCGGTTCAAGAGCCGTATCGCCGACGAGTACGCCGACCTCGTCTACAACGGCCTCTGGTTCAGCGCGCATCACCAGGATCTCGCGGCTTACGTGCAGAGCACTCAGCGGTTCGTGACCGGGGAGATCCGGATCAGGCTGCACCGCGGCACCGCGACGGTGGTCGGCCGCCGCTCCGAACACTCGTTGTACTCGGTGTCGCTCGCGACGTATGGAAAGGGCGACGCGTTCGATCACAAGGCCGCCGAGGGCTTCATCGGGGTGTTCGGTCTCCCGCTGCGCAACCAGTCGCGCACTCAGGCCCTCTGGGGACCGGACTCCGAAGCGACGCTGGAGATCCCCAGCCGCGTCGCCCATCGCACGCACCGCCAGCCGGGGACGTCCGCAAAGAAGAGGCGGCCGTGACCGCGAAACCGCTCTGGTCCGGGCGCCTCGCGGCCGGCCTCGACCCGCGCGTGCGGGCGTTCACCGCGTCGCTCGGGCTCGACCGCGCGATCGCACGCCACGACGTGCGCGGGAGCATCGCGCATGCACGGATGCTCGGCCGTCAACGGATCGTCGAGCCGGAGGATGCCGCGACGATCGTCGCCGCGCTCATGGCGATCGACGAAGAGCTTGCCGCAGGCACGTTCCCTTGGCCGGAGGACGCTGAGGATGTCCACTCGGCGGTCGAGCAGGTCCTCACCGCCCGCATCGGCTCGGTCGGCGGGCGGTTGCACAGCGGCCGCAGCCGCAATGACCAGGTCGCGCTCGATCTCCGTCTCTTCACGCTCGACGCCCTCGACGCCCTCGACGCGGCCCTGGCGGCGGCCGGGCGCGCGCTCATCGCACGCGCCGAGGACGAGATCGACACCGTCATGCCCGGGTACACCCACCTCCAGCGCGCCCAGCCGGTGTCGCTCGCGCACCACCTCCTCGCGCACGTCGAGGCGTTTCGCCGCGATCGCGCGCGCGTTGCTGACGCACGCGCGCGCACCGCGGTGTCCCCACTCGGCGCTGCCGCGCTCGCCGGAACACCGCATCCGATCGATCCAGCGTCGGTCGCGCTGGAGCTCGGCCTGGGCGCGACCTTCAGGAACAGCATCGACGCGGTCGCGGACCGCGACTTCGTCGCCGAATTCGCGTTCGTCGCCGCGCTTGCCGCGGTGCACGCTTCGCGCTTCGCGGAGGAGCTGGTCCTCTGGACCGGTAGCGAGTTCGGTTTTGCCGCGTTCAGCGACGCGCACGCAACGGGCTCGAGCATCATGCCGCAGAAGAAGAACCCCGACGTTGCCGAGCTCGTGCGTGGGCGGGCCGGCCGGATCATCGGCGACCTCGTCGCAGTCCTCACCACCCTGAAGGGTCTGCCCCTCGCCTATGGTGGCGACCTCCAGGAGCAGCGCGTGCCGCTCTACGACGCCGCCGCGGTAGCGCCCGCGCTCGAGGCGCTGGCCGTTGTCGCTCTGGGGCTGTCGTTCGATCGGGCGGCGATGCGCCGCGCGACCGAACGGGGAATGCTCGCCGCAACCGACCTCGCCGATCACCTCGTCCGGCAGGGTGTGGCGTTCCGTGAGGCGCATGCGATCGTCGGCCGCATCGTCAGCGATCGCCTGGCGGCGGGTCAGGATCTGGCCGGTCTCACGCTCGCGGAGCTGCGTGCATACGACGCGCGGTTCGCCGACGATGCGGCGTCCGAGACCGACATCGACCGCTCCGTCGCCGCGCGGACCTCACCGGGGGGTACCGCGCCCGCGCGGGTCGGGGAGGCGCTCGCTGAAGCGAAGACCGCGTTCAGTCGATGACCGGTGGAGCGACGGTCCGGCCGGCGCGTCTCGCCGATATTGATGCGATGCTGGCGCTCATCAATGGCTACGCGCGCGAAGAGCGGATGCTGCCGCGCGACGGCGCGTTCCTTGAGCGCGCGCTCTCTGACTTTGTGGTGGCCGAGGATGCTCGGGAAGATGCCCGGGCGTTCCTCGGGTGCTGTGCGCTCGCGACGCTGACGCCAGAGCTTGGTGAGATCCGATCGCTCGCCGTTGCCCCATCCGCGGCCGGTCGCGGGATCGGCCGCGACCTGGTGGTCGCCTGTGTCGACGCCGCGCGCCGGCACGGGCTGCGCCGGGTGTTCGCCCTGACGCTGGTGCCCGAGTTCTTCAGCAAATGCGGCTTTACGCTCACCAGCCTGGCTCGTTTGCCGGAAAAGAGCGCTGAGGAGTGTCCGGTCTGCCCGAAACGCTTCGCCTGCGACGAACACGCGATGCTCTTGCACCTCGATGGCTCGCGTCCGGTGCCGCTGGCCCCTGGAGAGCCGGTGGGCTACACCCGGATGATCCGTCCCGAGTCGATGCGATGAGCACGTCGCGGGGCGCGTCGGCGAGCTCGCATTTCACGCGGACCCTGGTGGCCGCGTTCGACGCCGCCGCGATGTCGGTCTTCGCCTACGTGAACACCGGCGGCTCGTTCGGCCGGATCGATACCGATGTGCTGCTCTGGGGATCGGCGGTCGCGGCGTCGTTCGCCGCCTTCGTGGTCGCGACGAGTGGGCCGGGGCTCCTGGCGTGGATCGCCATCGGCTACATCCTTTTCGCCGGCACCCTCGTCACCGAGCGGCCCGAGCTGATCCTCATCGCGCTCGCGGTCGCCTTCATGCCGGTCGTCCCGCGACCGCGGGGCTCGCTGGCGCTCGGCATCGTCGTCGCGGTCGTCGCGGCGTTCGTCTGGCGTGTCGTCATCGCCGCGCTCCTGCACGGGTAACATCCCGGCGTGACCTATCGTCCGACGGTCCGCGCGGCGAACGGCATCGTCGCGAGCGGCCACCACCTCGCGACCGCGGCCGGCGTCGCGGCGTTGCGGGATGGGGGCACCGCGGCTGATGCGGCGATCGCCGCCGCGGCGGTCTGCGCGGTGGTGCTCCCGCACCGCACCGCGATCGGCGGTGATGTGTTCGCGCTGGTGTACGACGCCGGGACTCGCACCGTGACCGCGTACAACGGATCGGGTGCGGCGCCGGCGGCGGTGGATCGGGAGCGCTATGGCGGCGGCTACGCCGATCGCGGCGCCGATCTTGCGACCGTCCCGGGCGCGCCGGCGGCCTGGGGAGACATCGTCGACGCGCACGGCCGCCTGGGACTCGACCGGGCCCTCGCGCCGGCGATCGGCTACGCCGAGGATGGCTTTCCGGTGAGCGACGTGCTTGCCGCGGCGATCGAGGCGGAGCGCGATCGCCTCGGCGCGGATCCTGAGTGCGCACGCACCTACCTGCCGCGCGGCCGGCGGCCGCGGCCAGGCGAGATCCTCCAGCAGCTTGACCTCGCGGCGACGCTGCGGACCGTCGCGGCGTCCGGCGCCGGCGCGTTCTATCGCGGATCGCTCGCTGCCCGGATCGCCGACGGGATCGCCGCGCTCGGCGGATGCGTGGGCGAGGATGACCTTGGCGCGCACCGGACCGACCGGCGCGATCCGATTGAGACGCGGTATCGCGGCCTGCGGGTCGTCGGCCAACCGCCGGTCACCCAGGGGCATGTGCTCCTCGAGGAGCTCGCGATCGCCGACGGGCTCGACCTCCGGAGCATGGGGTGGGGGACCGCCGAGGCGATCCACACGATGGTCGAGATCAAGAAGCTCGCCTTCGCCGATCGTGATGCGTACGCGGGCGACCCTGACACGGTGCCGTTCGACACGGCGCGCCTCTTGACCGACGCGTTCGTCGCGGCCCGCCGCCGGGCCATCGGCGGCCGCGCGGCCGATCGCGTCGAGGCCCAAGCACTTCCGGCGGACACGACGTACCTCGCGGTCGTGGATCGCGACGGGAACGCCGTGTCGCTCATCGAGAGCGTGTTCAGCGCGTTCGGCGCCGCGGCAATGATCCCGCAGACCGGCATCCTGTTGAACAATCGGCTCTCCGGATTCTCGCTCGACCCGCGATCGCCGAACGCTCTCGCGCCCGGCAAGCGGCCGGTGCATACCCTGAATACGGTCATCGTCCTCGACGGATCGAGCCTCCGATACGTCTACGGGACGCCGGGCCGTCAGGCGCAGGTACAGACGAACTTCCAGCTCGCGTCGTCGCTCATCGATCATGGGATGGACGTGCAGGCCGCGATCGAAGCGCCGCGTTGGTATCACGAGTCGGGGCGCGCCCTCCGGATCGAGAGCCGTTTCCCCGAACCGGTGCGCAAGGGACTGGCCGCGAAGGGGCATGAGCTCGAGCTGCTCGGCGACTGGCACGAGATCACCGGCGGGGCGCAGGCGGTATGCATCGACGACAATGGGGTCTTCTCGGGCGGCGCGGATCCGCGCCGTGAGGGATACGCGGCCGGCTACTAGTGCGGGAGACTCGATCGGCCCGTCACATCGGGACTCGCGCGCTGTCCCGCTTCGCGGTGGTGGTGTTCACCGCGATCGTCGTGAGTGCCGGGTGCGAGCCCGCGCCGCCGGCGCCGGAGCCGGCGGCACGCGCCTACGCGGCCGCGTGGAGCACAGGTGACTACGACGCGATGTGGGCGCTCCTCACTGATGAGAGCCGGCAGCGCGTCGGTGAGGACGGCTTCACCAAACGGCTGCCGCGGATCGCCGAGGAGATGTCCCTGCGGTCGCTCGAGGTGAGCGTCGGCCGGGTAGCACGGCCCGCGGGCAAGGACGGCAAGCCCGATCCGGCTCGCGCGAGCGCACCGCTGGGTCTCACCTTCCATACGTCGCGGGTCGGCGAGGTGAAACGCGACGTCAGCCTCGACCTGATGCTCGTCGGCGAGAAGGATCGAGCCGCCTGGAAGGTCGCCTGGAAGACGGAAGACATCCTCCCCGCATTGACCGCGGGACGGCTGGTGCGGATGACGCGTCTCTCCACGAGCCGGGGCCGGATAATCGCCCGCGACGGCACCGAGCTCGCGACGTTCGTCGACGCCACGGTCGTTGGGGTCGTTCCCGGCCAGATCAAGAGCGAGGCCGGGATGCTCACGAGCCTGGCCGCCGTGCTCGGAATGAAGCCCGAAGAGATCAAGGCGAAGTACACCCAGTCGTGGGTGCGGCCGGACAGCTTTGTGCCGATCAAGAGCCTGGCCGCCGCGGTGGCCACCGCGGCGCGAGCCCGCCTGGTGGTCATCGAGGGCGTGCAGCTCGAGACCGCGCGGGTGCGAAGCTACCCGACCGGCCTGGCCGCTCAGCTCATCGGCTTCATCGGGGAGGCAAGCGAGACCGACGTCGCCACGCGTGCCGAGCGCGGCTTCGCGGCGGGGGACCTCATCGGAAAGAATGGGCTCGAAGCGTCGCTCGACGCCGCGCTGGGCGGCAGCTTCGGCTGGCGTCTCGCGATCGTCGGATCCGATGAGCGCCGGGTCGAGACGCTCGGCGAGACTGCCCCGGTGCCTGGCCAGGACGTTGTCCTGGCGCTCGATCCCGTCCTCCAGCTCGCCGCGGAGAAGGCGCTTGGCGATCAGAAGGGTGCCGTCGTCGCCGAGGATCCCTGGAGCGGGGAGATCCACGCCATCGCCAGCCGGCCGTCGTTCGATCCGAACGTCTTCATCACCGGCGACAGCGCCGCGATCGCGAAGCTGAACGCCGATCCGAAGAAGCCGATGTTCGACCGCGCGACGTTCGGTCAGTACCCGACGGGCTCGTCGTTCAAGCCCATCACCGCCGCAGCGGCGCTCCGCGAGGGGGTGTATCGCGCCGGCGAGCGCGTCGATTGCCCGGCCCGCTGGACGGGCTACGGGCCGCAATGGGTCCAGCTGAATCACGAGACCAGCGACCTCGGCCCGATCGATCTTCGCACCGCGCTCGCTCGCTCCTGCAACTCGTTCTTCTACACACTCGGTCAGCGGCTCAATGACAAGGATCCCAACCTCCTGCCCGACACCGCCAAGAGTTTTGGCCTGGGTCGGGCGACCGACATCGACTTCGTCTTCGAGGCTCCGGGCAACGTCCCGAGCAAAGCCGCGCGCGCGGCGAAGGGCCAGACCTGGAACCCCGGCGACGCGACCAATCTGGCGATCGGGCAGGGTGACCTCCTGGCGACGCCGCTCCAGATGGCGAACTACACCGCCGCCCTCGCGAACGACGGGATCGTGTGGAAGCCGCGTCTGGTCCTCGAATTCCGGCAACGCGATGGGACCAGCGTGAAGAAGCTTGACCAGGTGCAGGCCGGGACCGCGAAGACCTCGCCGACGGACCTGGCGCTCATCCGCGACGGCATGCGGGCCGTCGTGACCGATCCGAACGGCACGGTGTACTTCAAATTCCTTGGCTTCCAGACCGCGGTCGCCGGGAAATCGGGCACCGCCGAGACCTCATCGGGGAACCCTGATGCCTGGTTCATCGGCTTTGCTCCGTTCGATCGCCCGACGCTCGCGGTGGTGACCCTGTTCGAGGAGAAGCCGGGCCTGCTCGGCTCCCAGGATGCCGGGGCGGCGACCCGTCAGGTCCTCGCGGCCCGCTTTGGTGGAACGCCCTAGTTCAAGAGCGACAGCACGCCGCCGAGGAGATCGCGACGAGCGGGCCGCGCGACCGGTTCTGTCTGGTGGCCGCCGCGATGACGCGCGTGCGACACTCGCGGCGGTGATCGCTCCGGCCCGCGTCGCCCTCGCGCTCGGTTCCGTCCACGACCGGCCGTTCTCCGAGCTGCTCGCGATCGCCGGTCTCGCCGAGTCATGCGGCTACGAGGCGATCTTCATGCCGGAGGCTTGGGGCCGCGACGCCTTCGTCACACTCGGCGCCCTCGCGGCACGGACCGAGCGCATCAAGCTTGGCACGGGGATCGTGAATATCTACTCGCGCAGCCCCGCGCTCCTGGCGATGGCCGCGGCGACGCTCGACGAGGTCTCCGACGGCCGAGCGATCCTCGGGCTCGGCACCTCCGGACAGCGGGTCATCGAAGGCTGGCACAACGTACCGATGGCCCGGCCGCTCCGGCGCCTCCGCGAGACGACCGAGGCGGTCCGACTCATCACCGCGCGCTCGCGCCGTGGCTACGACGGCGAGGTCGTGAAGGTCGCGCCGGGCTTCGCGCTCACGCTCCCCCCGACCCGCGGCGCGGTCCCGATCTGGCACGCCAGCCTCACCCCGGCGGCGATCCGCCAGGCGGGTGAGGTCGCCGACGGCTGGCTCCCGTACCTCACCTCGCCGGAGACGCTCCGCGCCGACCTCGCGCTGGTGGGCGAGGGGCTCGCGAAAGCCGGCCGCGAGCGCGTGTCGTTCACCGCGGCGCCGTATGTTCCCGCGCTCGTCGGCGACGATGCCGCCGCACGCGAGCTGGTGCGCGGCCACCTCGCGTTCTACCTCGGCGCGATGGGCCGCTTCTACCGCGAGGCCGTCGCGCGCCACGGCTTCGCCGCCGAGGCCGAGGCGGTCCGCCTCCGTTGGGAGGCACGCGACCGGGCGGACGCCGTGGCCGCGGTGAGCGATGCACTTCTCGACGCGTTCGCTGCGGCGGGATCGGTCGCGCACTGCCGGGCGCGGCTCGACGCCTACCGCGCCGCGGGCGCGGACCTCCCGGTCGTCGCGCTCCCGGGCGACTGCTCGACCGAGGCCGCCGAGCGAACGATCCGCGCCCTCGCGCCGGCCTGACGAGGCCGTGCGCGAGGATCTGGCACACCGCTGGATCCGCTCAGTTCACCTTCGGCCGCGCCGCGCGGTCCTCGTCGGCGAGCTGCCGACGCAGGACCTTCCCGATGAGGGACTTCGGCAGGTCGCCGCGGAAGGCGATCGCGACCGGGACCTTGAACCGCGCGAGGCTCTCGCGGCAGTGCGCGATGAGCTGCTCGCCGGTGGCGTCCGCGCCGGGCCTGAGGACGACGAAGGCCTTCACGACCTCGCCCTTCTCCTCGTCCGGGATGCCGATCGCGGCAGCCTCGAGCACAGCGGGGTGCGCGAAAAGGACCTCCTCGACCTCGCGTGGGTACACGTTGAACCCGGAGACGATGATGAGCTCCTTTTTACGGTCGACGATCGCGAAATAGCCCTCCGCGTCCATCGTCGCGATGTCGCCGGTGTACAGCCAGCCGTCCTTCAGCACGAGCGCCGTCTCCGCGGCATGCCGGTAGTAGCCGTCCATGAGATTCGGGCCCCGGACGGCGAGCTCACCGGCTTCGCCCAGGGGCAGCTCACGCGTGCCGGTCTCCAGATCGACGATCTTCGCGTCGACATCCGGGTACGGGAGCCCGATCGAGCCGAGCTTTCGCCTTCCCCGCCGAGGGTTGCAGTGGGTGACCGGCGCGGCCTCGGTGAGGCCATAGCCTTCGACGACCCGACCGCCGGTGAGCTCCTCGAACCGCTGCTGGACCTCGACCGGGAGCGGGGCGGAGCCCGAAATGAAGGCCTCGATCGAGCGGAGGTCCCACTTCGCCAGGTCCGGCGCGTTCGACACGGCGACGTAGATCCGCGGCGCGCCTGCGAACAGCTCCGGCTTGTGCTTCTGGACCGAGGCGAGGATGTGGTGGAGGTCGAAGCGCGGGATGAGGATCATTGCGCCGCCCGAGAGCACCGCGTAGTTCAAGACCACCGTGAGGCCGTAGACGTGGAAGAAGGGCATGACCGCGAGGCCGCTCTCGAGACGGTCCCCCGCGCCGTGCCAGGCGTGGGTCTGGAGGACGTTCGCGACGAGCGCGCGGTGTGAGAGCATCGCGCCCTTTGGTACGCCGGTCGTGCCGCCGGTGTACTGCAGGACCGCGAGGTCGGCGGGGGTGACCTCCACCGGCACCGGCGTCGCGCCCTTCGCCAGGACGTCCCGGAACCAGATCGCGCGTTCGTCGCCAGCGATGGAGGCCCGGTGCCCGTCCTTCTTCTCTCGCGCGAGCGTGAAGAGGGTCCGCAGGAGCGGCGGAAAGTACTCCTTGATGTTGGTGACGATGACGTTCCGGAGGCCGGCCGCGGTCGCGACCTGCTGCGCCTCCTTGTAGCTGCGGGTGAGCACGACGAGCGTCGTCGCGCCGGAATCCTCGAGCTGGTGCTGCAGCTCTGGCGCGGTGTAAAGCGGGTTCGTTGGCACGACGACCGCGCCGGCCTTGAGAGCGCCGTAGAACGCGATGACGAATTGCGGGCAGTTCGGGAGCATGATCGCCACGCGGTCGCCTTTCCGTACCCCGAGCGACTGCAGGCCGGCGGCGAAGCGGTCGGTGAGGCGGCCGATATCGTCCCAGGTGAGCCGCGCGTCGAGGAGCCGCGAGCCGAGCAGGCCGCCATAGATCGTCGCGGTGTCACGTGCGTGCGTCCGAACGGTCTGGTCGAGGAGGCCCTGGAGCGGCACCTGCGGATAGGTCAGGGTCCTCGGCACACCCTGGTCGTAGAACGCGTGCCACGGTCGCATAGGCCGTACGGTACGGTACGGCCTAGTGGGACGTGCGGTCATCCTCGGCGGCAGCAGGACACCCTTCGTGAAGGCCGGCACCGAGCTGGCAGGCCTCGACGTGCTGGAGCTCGCGAAAGCGGCGACGGTGGAGGCGCTCGCGCGCACCGAGGTCGCCTTCGAGGACGTGGGCGAGGTCATCTGGGGCAACGTCACGCGGCCGGTGGCGTACCACAACCTGGCGCGCGAGCTCGCACTCGCGCTCTCGCTCCCGCCGACAGCGCCGGCGTTCACGGTGGGGATGGCCTGCGCCTCGGCGTGCGTCGCGATCACGACCGCCGCCGATCACGTCGCCGCCGGCACCGCGGACCTCGTCGTCGCGGGCGGGAGCGAGTCGCTCTCGAATGTACCGCTCGAGGTCGGGCGGAAGCTCTCGCGGGCCCTCGTCCGGGC
>JAYVCA010000158.1:0-4647 GCA_043750135.1 Chloroflexota bacterium
TCGCGCGCCGATCAGCCTGGTGGGCTGGCCAAGGGCCGGACCCAGCGACGGCTGCTCCTCGAGACGCTGTTCAACATCGCCGAAGAGCGCGGCGCGATCGCGACCGAGCAGGTCGCGCGCGACGGCCGCCAGATCACGATGTGCTGGCTGGTCGACGACCACCCGCTTGTGCGGTACGCGCGGCAGGCATCGGCCTCGATCGTCCACCTATTCAGCTTCGTCGCCTCGACGAAGGTCACCGGAGACCGGATCGATTGGGTGAACACCGCGCTGTTCAGCGAGCTCCTCTCACGCGTCGAAGGTGACGCCCTGGAGTCGAATCTGCGCCGCGCGGTCGAGTCCGGCGTCATGCGCGCCGACGATCACGGCCGCAAGGCCGGCTATGTCATCGATCGCGCGAACGCGCACGTGACGACCATCCTTGGGACCTTCAGCGCCCTCGTCGGCGACGGCGAGGACACCGGCGGCCGGCCTGGCCGTCCGTCGGCGACCGAAGCGGCGCCGGACGGGGTCGCCGACACCGGTGAAGCCGGTGAAGGCGGGATCGAGGCCGACGATGACGGTCCGGACAACGGGACCGGACCCGGTGATCCCCAGACGGTGCCGGTCAGCGGCGGCGGAGCCACCGCGCCGGCCAAGCGACGCACCCGCGGTCGGCGCGGTGGACGCGGGCGGCGCAAGCCGGCGCATCCCGAGGTCACCCCGGGGGCGCCCAGTTGAGCGAGTTGAGCGAGTTGAGCTAGTCCCGACCGATCGCCCCGGCAGCCGGGCGGTCAGACCTCCAGGTCGACCGCGCAGAGCTGGAGCGCGGCATCCCGGAGGCGCGCGCCGACCGGAACGTGCGCCGGATGAGTCTGGTAAGCGGCGAGGCCCGCACGGTCGTCGAAGGTCTGCACCATCAGATGGGTGTAGCCCTGCGCGCGGGCCGCGCTGATGTTCTCGCCCACCTCGACCGATCGCACTGCGGGGATCGCCGCGCCGAGCGCCCGGAGGTCCCGCAGGAGCGCGTCGCGCTCGGCGTCCGGGACCGCGTCCCGAAAGGCCCACAGCACGACATGGCGGATCGGCACCCGGCGATGATGGCACGGCAACGTAACGGATGCGTCACATCGCGATCCGCGGCCTCGACCATGCGGGTCACTGCCACGCTGGCCGCGGGCCAGCAGCGGGTGAGGGCGATATGCGAGATCTGCGAACAGCACCCAAGCGAGCGAGCGACCGGATCAAGCCGATCAAGGCCCGGCGGAAGCGCGTCGTGCTCGTGGTCGAGGACGACAAGCCCATCGGTGACGTCGTCGTCGCTGCGATCAACGACGAGGCCGGCTACACCGCGGTCCGGGTGGGGACCGCGAGCGATGCGCTCGAGGCCCTCGCCAGCATCCCGGCGGATCTCATCGTCATGGACATCCGCCTGCCAGGGATGTCCGGCATCGAGCTGTACGACCGGCTGCGCAGCGACGTCCGCTACCGCGATGTCCCGGTGATCTTCGAGACCGGGACGATGCGCGAGCACACCGAGGAGCTCCGCGATCGTGGCATCGCGATGTACGTGAAGAAGCCGTTCGATCTCAACGACCTGGTGAGCTACGTCAAGCGCCTCGCCCCCGCGTTCCCACCGCGGGCCGCGGCCGCCGCCCGCCCCTGATGCTCGGGTGATCGCGGCACGAGAGTTGCGGCGAGCCGCAATGACGATGCGGGTCCTTGCAGTGGAAGACGATCCCGATACCCGTCACTTCTACGAGCGCTTCCTGCGCGAGGAGGGGCACGAGCCGATCCTCGCGCGTGACGGCCTCGAGGCGATGGCGCTCATGGACCCCTGCCCAGACCTCATCCTTCTGGATCTCGGGCTCCCGACGATCGACGGCTACGAGGTGCTGCGCCTGTTGAAGGCGGGCCCCGACACCCGCGACATCCCGATCCTCATCGTTTCCGGACGTCCGCTCGTCGACGGCGTGGATCTCGCCGGCGTGGTCGGGGTAGTGCGCAAGCCCTATGACCTTCCGCTGCTCGCGGCCGCCCTGCGCCGCGCGGCGGCCGAGCGCCGGCGGTAGGGCGCGTCGCTCCTAGCGCCCGGCGCGCGCGGTCGCGTCCGCGAGGCGGCGGGTCATGAGCTCGTTAACGTGCTCGCTCGTCGCCTGTGAGCTCCCGACCAGCACGCGGAACCCTTCGCGATCCAGGATCAGGAGCTCGACCGGTGACGTCGCGCGCACCGTGGCGCCGCGGCTCCCACCGGTGAGCAGGCCGATCTCGCCAAAGAAGTCCCCCGGTCCGAGGGCGTTGATCTCTACCTCCTTGCCTGCGGGATCGCGGCGGAGGACGGTCACCGTTCCGCGGGTGAGGAGGTACAGCGCATCCGAGGGTTCGCCCTCGCGAACGATCGTCTGGCCGGCGAGGTAGCGAGCCGGGCGCATCCGCTCGACGGACTCCTCGAGCGCCTCGCTCTTGGCCTCGGGGAACGACTTGCGCGCGTGCTTGAGCTCCTCGATGTAGCGCTCGGCGTGGATCACCGCGGTCGTGGCGTCGCCCACCGCGGTCGTGATCTGCTTCGCGAGCTGCGCGCGGGTATCACCGCAGGCGTAGATACCCGGGATGTTCGTGCGCATGTACTGATCGGTGAGGATGTAGTCACCCTCGTCGTGGTCGATGTGCTCGTCGAAGAGATGCCGGCCCACCGGCTTGAAGCCGACGAAGATGAACACCCCCTCGACGCCGATGCGCTCCGTCTTGCCGTCGCGCTCGACATCGATCCACTTCACGTCGCCGTTCCCCCCGATCTCGGTGATCGTGGCCGGGGTCACCGGCTCGACCTGCTCCATTCCGAGCAGGCGGTCCTGGAGGATGGCCTGCGCGCGGTAGTCCGTACGGCGGTGGACGACATAGAGCTTTTTCGCGAAGCGGGTGAGGAACAGGCCCTCCTGGAATGCCGAATCGCCGCCGCCGACGACGGCGAGATCCACGCCCTTGAAGAACGCGCCATCGCAGACCGCGCAGTACGAGACGCCGCGACCGTGATATTTCTCTTCGCCCGGAACGCCGAGCTTGATCGGCTCGCCGCCAACGGTGACGATCACCGCGTAGGCGGTGTGGGTGGTGCCGTCGGCCATCTCAATGACCTTCCGGTCGCCCTCGCTGCGGACCTTCTTCACCGGCTGGTAGGTCTCGATCTTGAGGCCGAACTTCAGCGCATGCGCGGCCATCTTGTCGGCGAGCGCGCGTCCGGTGATGGACTCCTCGCCCGGCCAGTCCTCGATCAGATCGGTGTTCAGGATCTCGCCGCCGGTGTCCTTGGCTTCGAACAGAACGGCGTTCATGTTCGCGCGCGCGGCGTACAGTCCGGCAGTGAGCCCCGCGGGACCGCCACCGATGATCACCAGGTCGTAGTCGGCCAAGATCGGTCCCCTCCTGAATGCGTGGTGCGACCGTGTTAAGACTAGAACAGCGGCTCATTCCTCTCTTATTCGTTGGGGTCTTCTTCATTGGTCTCGCACTGGTCGCGTGCACTGGAGGGACAGTGGTCGAGGATCCGTCCGGCGAGCGCTATCTGGCCCTTGGCGATTCATTCACCATCGGCACCGGGGCGACCCCGGCGCAGTCCTTCCCCGCGGTCCTGGTCGATCGCTGGAAGAAGACTGGTCGGACCGTTCGGCTGACGGACCCCGCGGTCAACGGCTACACGACCGACGACCTGATCGCTCGCGAGCTGCCGCTGGCCGCCACGGTCAAGCCCACCCTGGTCACCGTGCTCATCGGCTCGAACGACATCGTCCGCGGCCGCTCAGCGGAGCAGTACCGCGGACAGCTTCAGCGGATCTACGCCGGGCTCGCCTCCGCCGGCGTCCCCTCGCGCGCGCTCGTCGCACTCCCCCAGCCGGACTGGTCGATCTCCCCGGCGGCGACGCCGTTCGGCCGTCCCGCGGACCTGCGTGCGACGATCGAAGCGTTCAATCAGATCGCGAAGGAGGAGGTCGAGCGGGCCGGTGGCCGCTACATCGATCTCTTCCCGCTCATGCGGCGCCAGGCGGATGCGAAGATGCTCGCCGCGGACGGTCTCCACCCCTCGGCCCCCGCGTACGCCGAATGGGCGGCCGCGCTCGAGACGCTCCTCTAGCCCGCGCTGGTCGGTGAGACCGCGCTGGTCAGCCGGAGCGGTGAGCGGCGTTCGGCGGCTACGCCCGAGCGGTGATCGGGATCGCGGCGCCGGTCACACCCGAGGCCTCGTCGCTGGAGAGGAACAGGATGACCGCGGCGACTTCCGCGGGACTGGCCCACGTCGCCGGCTCGGCCTTCGGCATCGCGGCGCGATTGGCGGGATGGTCGATCGTGCCGGGAAGGACACAGTTCACGGTGATCCCCTCGCCCTTCACCTCGGCGGCGAGGGACTCGGTCCAGCGCACGATCGCGGACTTGCTCATCGCATAGCCGGCGGCGTTCTTTCCCCCGCGCAGCGCGGCACTCGCGGCGACGCTCACGATGCGGCCGCGCCGGCGGGCGCGCATCGGCCGCAGGCAGGCTTCGGTGGCGACGAGCGTGGTGCGCACGTTCGCGTCCCAGAGGGCCTGCGCGGCCTCCAGGTCGTTCGGTGGCGCGGCGGCGAAGCGGCCGGCAAGATTCGCAAGGATGTCGAGGCGTCCCCAGGCGCGCATCACC
>JAYVCA010000159.1:0-7142 GCA_043750135.1 Chloroflexota bacterium
ACGATCTGATCGAGCATCCGCTGACGCTCGACCCGGGTGATGACCATGCCTTCCTCGTCGAGGTAGCGGTTGAACATCTCTTCGATGTTCGACCGGACCGCCTTCACGTCCGAGAGGTCGAGGCGTGGATCGAGGTTGTTGATGATCTTCGTCTGGAGCTGGACCCGCAGATCGCGGTTGCCGTCCCGGGCCGGGGCGGCGCTCTGGGACAGTGGTCCGTTGTCCTGGGGTGGCCGGCCGTCGCCCGAGGGGGCGGCCGGAGCTTCGGGGGTCCCTGCGGGGCGGGCACCTTCGATGCGCTTCAGAAGAGACATCTGTTCCCTTTAACCCAACCTTCCGGCGCCCGTTATCCGGACCCAGAGGAGCCCAAACGGCGCCTACCCCTCTGTTACCGAGTCTACGACCGTAGGTTCTCGCCGGATGGATCGAAAGGGGCCCTTTCGGGCTATTTTTTGGGCGGCGGGGGTCGTTACCTGGCGAAGCGCCGGAGTCCCTGCCTCGCTGGCGCCTTTTGCGGTGCCGTCCCGGCTGCCACGGGCTCGTCCGACCCCGAGAGCTTGGCGGCCAGCGTAAAGATGTCCTTCGCCACCTGGCTGTCACGGTGGCTGATGACGAACGGGACGCCGCGGTTCACGGCAAGAACGAGCGCCCGACCGTCGGAGACGATCGTGTGCGGGATCTTTCGGGCCAGGCTGCTCTCAACGTCGGACGCCTTGATCCCTCCGGAGCTGTCGTTGCGATTGGCGACCAGCTGGACCTTCTTCTCGTCATACCCGAGCTTTTCGACGATCTCCATGAAGACCCGAACGTTCTTCAGGCTGGTGATCTCCAAGGTCATGAGGGTCAGGATGACATCAGCGACATCGAGCATCGTGAGCACCTGCTCCTGGAACGACGGCCAGGTGTCGACGACGACGTAGGCGTAGCTTTCGCGGAGCGTTTCGAGCACCTTCTTGATGTTCGCGCCGGTAATGAGCTCCGCCGCCTCCGGGTTCGGAGGAGCGAGCAGCACTTTTATCCCGGTCGAGTGCGACACCAGGACGCTTTCCATGACCTCCGCGTCGACCTGGTCGAACGCGCCGACCAAGTCGGCGATCGTCTTCGCCTTCGGGCTCATGTTCAGGATCACCGCGATGTCGCCGAACGGCAGGCTGCCGTCGACCAAACAGACCGG
The DNA here is from genome assembly GCA_043750135.1 of Chloroflexota bacterium. Taxonomy (GTDB): domain Bacteria; phylum Chloroflexota; class Limnocylindria; order P2-11E; family P2-11E; genus UBA4735. The sequence goes on from JAYVCA010000159.1 coordinate 1,175, forward strand.
TTGACCGGTGGACTGGTGGAGCGCGACCGCGAGGTTCGTTGAGATCGTGGTCCGGCCGACCCCGCCTTTCGGCGAGAAAAAGGTGATGATCTTGCCTCGCGTCGCGCCCCCGGCGGAGTGCGCCGGCGGTCCGCCACCGGCGTGCGGCGGCGGGCTGACCTGCTCGTAACGGGCCCGTTTGACCTTCTCGATCTCGTGGACGTGGCGGATGGCGTTCACCAGCTCATCGGCGGAGAACGGCTTCACCAGAAATTCACGGGCCCCGGCAAGCATCGAGCGGCGGAGGTAGTCCTGCTCGCCCTGAACGCTCATCATGATGATCGGCGACCCGGGAACGGTGTTCGCGATGATCTCGGTCGCGGTGATCCCGTCCATCCCTGGCATGTTGATGTCCATGAGGATCACATCGGGTCGCTCGCGCTTGGCCATCTCGACCGCCTGCTGGCCACCTTCAGCCGACGCCGCGATGACCATGTCGGTCTCGAAGCCGATCAGCTTCGCGAGATTCTCGCGAGTCTCGGCGATGTCATCGACGATGAGGATGCGGATCTGGTCAGCCATCGGTCACGCTCATGATATGGGCCGGAGCTGAAAGGCCAGCGCGATGAGCGCGCCGAGCCCCAGGGCCACCCCGTACGGGATCCACGTCTTCATCAGCGCGTGCATCGTGTTCGGCGGCTCGCCGGGCCCGGGCCGCGACAGCCGACGGAGAGCGATGAAGATCAGGGCGATGACCCCGCCGGCGAGCGCACCCCACACCGCGGCCTGGAGCAGGAACGCCGTTCCCTTGAGGCCGCCGACGGCCATGAGGAGCTTGCCGTCCCCCGCCTTGAGGCCTCCGGCCGCGTAGAACGGGTAGGACACCAGGAAGCCGACGACGACCCCCGCCGCATGGTCGAGCAGCCCGCCAGGGAGCGGTCCGCCCGGAAGGCCGCCCGGAAACCCCGCCGGCCCGGTCAGGCTTTCCGCCAGGCCGAACAGCATGCCGACGATCATCGCCGGATAGGTCACCGCGTTCGGGATGCGTCGGGAGCGCCAATCGGTCCAGATGACCGTCAGCACGAAGCCGATCAGGACCGCGTTCTCGGCGACCGTCAACGCGTCGATGGACTGCCCCTCTCCGCTGATGAAAAGGCGGCGCCCGCCGTGTGCGAGCGCCGCCTCCAGGTTCGAACTGCCTGCGCCGGTTAGGTGAGGTTGTTGCCGATGTTGCTGAAGATGTTCTGGATCTGCCCGCGGAGGAAGATCATCGCGACGATGACCGCGATGGCGATGACGGCGATGATGAGTGCATATTCGACGAGTCCCTGACCGTCGTCGTCACGGAAGAACCGCTGGATGTCCATGGATTGTCTCCTTTCCCAGTGCTGCTGACCATCACTGTCGAGATGGACCCCCGCCCGAACAAGTAGGAAACCGGTACTCCCCCGAATGGGGGAGACCGGCGCTCTCCTAAGGCCCGGTGAACGAGAGCAGCGGTGGCCCGAGGAACACGATCAGCAGCGCTGGAAGCACGCAGAAGCTGAGGGGGAAGAGCAGCAGTACCGGCAGCCGGCGGGCGCGGGCCTCCGCGTGCCGGCGCTCGCTCTCGCGGAGCGCGTCGGCCTGGGCGACCAGGAGCTCGGCAAGGGGGGTCCCGAAGCGCGACGCCGCATCCACCAGCCCGGCGATCCGCGCTTCCTGCGGTCCGGCGGCAGCGAACGCGGCGAACGCCATCCGCGGTGGTCGGCCGAGGCGAAGATCGGCCAGGAGCCGTCGCGCTTCCGGCAGCCGAGCGACCCGAGGGGCGCGCTCGACGAGCGCCGCGAGGGCCTGTTCGAAGGTGAGCCCGGCTTCGAGTCCGACGACGACGGCGTCGACCAGCGAGGCGAGCTCGGGAGATCCCGCCGGCGGGCGGGTCAGGCGCCGCAGCCAGACCGCGCCGATGAGCTCGAGCGCCACGGCCGCCGCGAGCAGCCCGCGCCCGCGTCCACTGAAGGTCTCGACGTACTCCGGCGACAGGATGGCGAAGGCGACCGCTCCGAGCGGCGCCAGACCGAGGAGCACCGCCGCCGACATCCGGCTCTGCGCGGTGAGCGCGCTCCGTTCGTCGTCGAGCGCGAGCCGTCCCCGCAGCAAGCGCGCGACGCGGCCGAGGCTGCGCCCGACCCGGCCGCCAGTGCGGGTGAACGCGACGAGCACCACCGCGAACGGTGCGAGATCCTCCTCCGGGACGACGCCCCCGTAGCTGGCGAGCGCCCCGCCGACCGGGTCGCCGAGGGACAGTGCCGCGGCCGCGCGCGCGGTCGCGCGGTCCAGCTCGCGCGGCAGCGTGCCGGCCATTTCGGCAAACGCCTGTTCCAGCGACAGCCCGGCGCCGAGTGCGGCGGCGATCCCGTCGATGAGACCCGGGAATGCCGCGCGCGCGACCCGGTCACCGGTCCGGAGCGCCGTCAGCCTGGCGCGGGCCCGCCGAAGGTCGAGGGCCGAACGCGGAAGGATGCCGATCGCGACAAGCCCCACGCCCAGGACGACCAGGGCAACGGTCAACACGCGATCGCGACCGGCCGCAAGACGTGACCGGCGGCGTCCGGATCGATCTCAGCGACCTCGACGATCCGCCGCCGGCCATCCGACCCGCGCTCCTGGTGAACGACAAGCTCGATCCCGCGGTGGATCTGCTCGCGGATCGCCGCGATCGGAAGGTCGATCCCACCCATCAGCGCCATCGTCTCCAGGCGAAGGAGCGCGTGGTACGCGCTGTTGGCATGTGCGGTGGTGAGGGAGCCGCGGTGCCCGGTATTCAGGGCCTGAAGCATGTCCAACGCCTCGCCGCCCCGGACCTCGCCGACGATGATCCGATCCGGACGCATCCGGAGCGCGTTCCGCAGGAGCGTGCGGATGTCGATCGCGCCGGTCCCCTCCACGCTCGCCGGACGGGTCTCGAGAGCGACGACGTTCGGCTGCGGCAGGCGCAGCTCGGCTGAGTCTTCGATGGTGACCACCCGTTCGTCGACAGCGATGCCATGGGCGAGAGCATTCAGCGTCGTCGTCTTGCCGCTCGACGTCCCGCCCGAGATGAGAATGCTCCGTCGCGCCGCGACGGCGGCCACGAGGAACGCGATCGTCTCGGCGGGAGCCGTGCCGGCGCGGACGAGATCGTCCGGGTCGAGCGGGCGCGGGCCGAATCGTCGGATGGTGAGGATGGGGCCGGCGAGCGCGATCGGCGCGATGACCGCGTGGACCCGCGACCCGTCTGGGAGCCGCGCGTCAACGAGCGGATTGGCCAGGTCGATCCGCCGACCGAGCGGTGCGACGAGCCGCTCGATGAGCACCAGGATCTCCTCCGGGTCGCGGAACCGGATCGGCACGGGCTCGATCCGCCCGCCGCGCTCGACCCAGACCCCGCGCGTGCCATTCACCATGATCTCGGTCACGCGCTCGTCGCGCAGGAGCGGCGCGAGCTCGCCAAGGCCGAAGAATCGATCGGTCAGCCAGCGTTCGAGCGCCGCGAGCTCCACCGACGACAGGGCGATGCGCTCGGCCGCCGCGCTCTCCCGGAGCAATGCCCCGAGCTGCTCCGCACGCGGCCGACCGTGCTCGCTCTCGCGCAGCCGCGCGGCGACGGCGCGCTCGAGGCGATCCTGGATCGCGCTCACGACGCGTCGATCGCCAACAGCTCGGCGAGCTCGTCGTACGCCGCGCCGAGCGCCCCCTGGACGCGTTGACGCCGCGTCATCGCGTCGGCGATCGACCGCTCGTCTCGGGGCAGCACCCGGAACGCGCGTTCGACCGGACCCTGTGCGCCGACGCACCACGCGGTCGGGGGGACCGGCGCGGCTTCCAGGATCGCCCGCGATACCGCGTCGTCGTAGGTGAGAACGAGCACGCGGTCGGCAGCCGCAACGGCCGCGCGGGCGACCGGATCCGCGACCGGAGGGGAGTCGACGATGACGACGTCCACGAGATCACGCGCTGCTGCGAGCGCGGCTGTCGCGAGCGCGGCCGCTGGCACCTCCGGCGGACCGCCGATGACCGAGAGCCGCGGGGCGGCTTCGACCGCGACCAGGGCAAGGTGTTCGGCGCGCAGCTCGTCGGTCAATGGCGCGACGTCCTGCCAAGGACGAGCGGACACCCCCAGCCACCAACCGAGCGCCCCCGAGGCGGTCAGATCGACCGCCAGCACGCTCCGCGTGGCAGCGAGACGGTGAGCGAGGTTCGCCACGAGGAGAGTGCGCCCGACCCCGCCGCGCGCGGAGGTCACCACGATGACGCGCGTGGCGCCACGGGCCGAGCGGGGCGTGATCGCGGCGATCAGAGGTCCCAGCACGGCGGGGTCGGTCGAGATCGCCGTGGGGACCGCGGAGCCGGCCGCGGAGAGGAGATCGCGCTGCTCGGCGGTGACCACCGCGACCCGCGGCAGCGTCCCTGCGAACGCCGCGGCAGCGATCGCCGCGGCAGGGTCCCGCAGGTCGACAAGGACCAGTTGCGGCGGTGCCTCGCGGTCGAGGTCAAGCACGCGGGCAGCGTTATCGAGCGCCGCGCCGCACACCGCGGCGGCGATCCGCGGCGGCCTCCTCTGGTTCGCCGCGCTCACCGCGCTCACCGGAGTCATCTGCTGGAACGGAGGAGCGGAACGAGGAGCATTCCGGAAGCGCGCGCGACCGCGATCGACGTCGCGTCGTCCGCGACGCATCCGACGACGAGGGCGCGCTCGTCCACGGACACCACGAGAAGGTCGAAGGCGATCGCTGTCGCGCTCGCGCGGTCACCAGGACGCAGCGCAAGCACGTCGAGACGGTCGCCCGGCCGCGCCCCGACGAGCGGCGTCGCGAGCCACGCGGCGGGAAGCGTGAGCGCCCAGGTGTCCGGTGCGAGCGTCTCGGCGACCGTCGCGGCGCGGACCGCTCCGGCCTCCGAGGGCGCGGGTCGAACGATGAACGCCGCCCCGAGGATGACGGCACCGACGATCGCCAGGACCGAGCGCCGCGGGATCCGTCGATGCCGGGCGAGCACGCTCAGGGACGGCAACATGCGGATCCGATCGCTGCACGATGGCGCTGACGTCCGAGGGTGAGCGTGACCTCAAGGGCGCGCCCGGCATCGCCGATCCGGAGATCGGTCGGCGGCTCGGCGTGGTTCGCCGCGGCGAGCTCGCGGGCGGCGGCGAGGGCCGCGTCAGCGACGGCCGGGTCCGACACCAGGGCCGCGATCTCCGAGCGGCTGGCGAACGACCGCGGCCGGCCGCGTTCATCGCGCGATCCGATGACGAGCGCGGCCTGCGCGTCGGCGAGCGCGGCGCCGGCGGCCTCGACCGCGGCCTCCCCGGCACGGCGGTCATGCGCCTCGGCAAGGATCCGTTCCTGCGCATCCCGCAGGCCGACGATCGTTGCCGCGGCGATCCCGACACCGAGCACGGCGATCACGAGCGCCTGCCCGCCCTCGTCGGACCGCGCGCTCACGGGGTCCATTCGATCCGTCGCGCGGCATCGCCACGCACCACCAGTTGCGGCAGCCCGATGAATCCGAGCGGTGCGGCGATGGCATACCGCAGGCTGACCCGCAGGAGCCCACCTCGCGGCTCGGGACCGCGATCCGTCGCGGCCGGATCGACCGTGACGCCGACCTTCGCGGGGTCAAGGGGAGCGACCGCAGCCGCGACGCTGGACCGGATGAGATCGTCGTCATTCGTGAGCGCGCCGATCCGCGCTCCTTCGGCCGCACCCTGCTCCAAGGCCAGCCGGGCGATCCCCAGCTCCGCGATCTCGGCGATCGCGAGCGCGAGCACGAGTAGGACCGGGAGCACCAGGGCAAGCTCCACAAGTGCCTGGCCGCGTTGGTCCTTCATCGGCGGCCCAGCCCGGCGTTCCGGAGATCGGCCCACGAGCGGACGATCGGAGCGAAACGCGAACGGCGCAGCGCCCAGCAGCCGGCGAGAAGACAGACGGCGATGAGCGCCAGCGCCCAGGGGACCATGGCGTCGGCGATC
>JAYVCA010000160.1:0-7081 GCA_043750135.1 Chloroflexota bacterium
GGGACCGCGGTGTTCGCCTGGCGCGGTCGGCGCTTCGACCTGCAGCGGGTGCGGGAGCGCCGCCGCAAGTGGCGTCCGCGCCGCCGGCGACCGGTGGCCCCGGCGGCGTAAGCGGGGCGGTCTTAGCGGACCGGGCTATGGCGCCCGGCCATCGCCGGGAGCGGCTCCTCATGCTCGTCGGGCCGCTCGGTCGCGCTCACGACGACGCCCATCGCGATCGCGATGAAGGCGCCGGTCATCGCCGACACGAACAGCAGTCCGTCGGCAGGCCGACCGGGAGATGCGGCGAGCGGCATCCAGGTCACAAAGAGCATGTACAGGACGGCGGCCCCGGCCAGGACGCCGACCGTCGTAGCAAAGACGTAGAGCCCGAACCAGCGCTTCGAGCGACGAAGGACGGTGTCGAAGAGCGAGCGCAGCAGGCGGGTCGCGGTCCACACGACGAGCGCGGCCACGACCCAGGCGATGACCGTGGCGATGACCGTGACGTCGGCGCCGCTGAAGCGCGAGCCGACGCCAACAAGCTGTCCCCAGAGCCTCGTCGGATCGAGTTGCGCCAGGAGCGGCCCGGACCGATCAGTGGACCCAGCCTCGAGGAGACGGTTGAGGGCGGCCTTCATATCTTCCGCGCGCGCCGGGGCGAACAGCGACTCCGGCTCGAGCGCCAGCCCGGTCTGCACGAATGTCCCGAACGCCTGGCGGCCGGAGGCGACCGCGAAGATGACGGTCATCACTGCGCCCCAGCCGACGGTGACCACACCACCCAGCCCATGGATCGCGGCCGCGGCGAGGATGAGCGCGGGTGCGATGCCGAACGGCGCGGTCACGGGCATCGCCATCGCGAGGGCGATGCGCTCGCTCGAGACGTCACGCAGCCAAAGCCACAGACCCATGATCGCGAAGAGCAGGGCGAGGCCGGGCACGAACAGGAAGATCAGCACGGTCTCGACGATCCACGCCAGGGTGAGGGCTACGCCGAGCTGGCCAAGGAGCGAGACCGCGATCACGAACCCGCCCGCGAGCGCCGCCGGAAGCAGCCCGAAGCCGCTCAGAATGAACAGGCCAAAGAGCGGGAGGGCGCCGAAGAAGCCATAGACGCCCCGCCGGATCGGCTGTCCGTGAGCGGACAGGAGCGCGACGACTGGGCTTTGCTCGACGCCGGGCACGAAGCCGCGGATCGGCATGGTCATCATCTGGTCGCCGCCGCCCCTGCCGTCCCCGTCGCCCACCGTATCGCCGCGCTGACGATCGGCGATCGGCATGGTCGCGGCGACGACGCTCTCGCTGTGATCGAGACGCTGGAGGGCGCCGCCCAGCTCGCTCGCGCGCTGGTATCGCAGCCCCGGGTCTTTCGCGAGCGCTTTCAACACGATGGCGTCGAGCTCCTTCGGCAGGCTTGGCCGGAGGTGGCTTGGCGGCACCGGCGGGCGGACGACGTGATCGCGCAGCAGCACCGCGGCGTTCGAGCTGGTGAACGGAGGCTTGCCGACGAGCATTTCGTACAGCACCAGGCCGAGACCGTACACATCGGTGGCGACCGAGGCCGGACGCCCCTCAACGCGCTCCGGCGCGACGTACAGCGCGGTGGCAAAGAGCTGCGGTGAATCGGCGTCCTCCTGGGGCGTGCGTGCGATCCCGAAGTCGCAGATCTTCGCGTGATCGTCCTTGTCGAGCATGACATTCGACGGCTTGAGGTCCGCGTGCACGATCCCGCGGGAATGCGCGAACGAAAGTCCCGCGGCGATCTCGTCGGTGAACCGGATGGCGTCCTCCACCGGCAGGGCCCCTGTACGTTCGATCCGCTGCTTCAAGGACGTGCCCGGAACGTGCTCCATCACGATGAACGGCAGACCGTCGACCTCGCCGACGTCGAAGACGGCGACGATGTTCGGGTGGGAGAGCTGTGCGAGCGCGCGGGCCTCTTTCACGAAGAGACGGCGGAGCGTCACGTCGGCGGCAGCAGCGGGATCGAGGACCTTCACCGCGACCTGACGGCCGAGTGCGGTGTCCTGCGCCAGATAGACCTGCGACGACCCGCCCGCGCCGATCGGCTCGAGGATCCGGTACCGCTGGTCGAGCACGCGATCCACAGCTAGCTCCGTATTTCGGCGAATTCCCGCGGTGCCGGGCGCGCCGACTATAGCGGCCGCCTTGCGATCGAACGCGCTGCTGAGCGGATTCCCCATGCGCTGGCCCCCCCGCGTGCCTGCCTGCCGCCTGTTCAACGGGGCGCGGGAGGGGGAAGTTATGGATGCCGCCCGCGCCCCACCCGGGGAACGAGACCCATTCGATACGCGGCGCTGGTCGCGTTTCGGGCGCCTGGTACGAACGGCCTACGGCTTCTTCGGGTGCTCCGGTCGCGGTCCGGCCTTGTGGTCGACCAGCCGCGCCACGTGCGACGCGAGCCCGGCTTTGAGCTTCGTGGCCTGGTCGGCGGTGAGCTTGTTCGCGGCGACCGCTGCATCGATCTTGGCCGTCGCGGCATCGGTCAGGGCCTTCACCAGGCCGTCGCGGCTCGGGCCCGCGATCTCGCCAAGGCTCTTTCCGGCGTGCAGCTGCGTCGCGAGCTGCTTGCGGTCAAGTTGCAGGTACACGGCTGCGGTGTTCAGCAGGTCACCGAGGACCGCGTTCGCATTCGAATGGTCGGGGCGTTCCTTTGCGCCCGCGGCGTCCTTCACCGCGGCGAGGATGTCGGCTTTTTGGGCCGGCGTGATCTTGCCTGCAGCGACGAGCTTGTCCAAGATCCCCGCGAGCCCCGCGCCCGGCTTGCGAGCTTCGTCAGCGTCGCCGCCGGTCGTACCGTCAGGCGACGTGCTGGTGGCGGTCACTGCCGCAGACGACGCGGGTGTCAGCGCGGCGAACGCCGCCCCGCCGATGAGCCCGCTCGCGAGGATCGCGGCACCCGTGCCGAGCGCCAGCTTCTTCAGGTCCATCATCCCGCTCCCTTAACCGGCGCGTTTCCGAGCGCCGTCCACCAGCATGAACGTTCCGACGCCCCGGAACATAGGCCTGACCGGGCCCGATCGTCCCGTCCGGCGCCGTTCTTACGGACCCCTAACAATTGGCGGGTGCGCATCGCCTTCGCCGTCGCCGAAGCCGCTCCCTACGTGAAGGTGGGCGGGCTCGCCGACGTGGCAGGCTCGCTCCCGCAGGCGCTCGCGGCGCTCGGCCACGAGGTGAGCGTCCACCTCCCCCGGCACCGGGCCATCGACCTGGCCGCGGCCGGCGCCGGCGGGGACGCGCGTGCCCGGGCGGTCGGATTCGCCGGCCGGGAGGTCGGTGCCGCGTACCGGGAGACCTGGCGCGACGGCGTGCGCATCGTGTTCGTCGAGAACGACGAGCTCCTCGGGCGGGACGTCGTTTATGGCGCACCGGACGATGCGGATCGCTACGCGTTCTTCTGTGCCGCGGTCGCCGCCGATCTGCTGGACCGTCCACCTGATGTCGTCCACGCCCACGACTGGCACGCCGGGCTGCTCGTACCGCTCGTCTCTCGAGCGGACCGGAGCGCGACGGTCTTCACGATCCACAACCTCGCCTATCAGGGACGCACCGGCGACGCGGTCCTCGAGCGCATCGGGCTCCCCCGCGATCCGCTCCCGGTCGAGAACCCGGGCGAATGCAACCCGATGGCCCGGGCAATCTCCGCGGCCGGGATCGTGTCCACGGTGAGCGAGCGCTACGCCGACGAGATCCGGACCGCCGAGCTCGGCGAGGGGCTCGACGGCCTCCTTCGCAGCCGCGGGGTGCGCGGCATCGTCAACGGGATCGACACCGCGCTGTTCGATCCGGCGACCGACCCGCATCTCGAGGCGCCGTACTCGGCCGCCGATCCGCGGGGGAAAGGGAGGTGTAAGGCCGCGCTCCAGCGCGAGCTTGCGCTGGCGATCGATCCGACGCGTCCGCTCCTCGCGGTCGTTGGCCGGCTTGTCGAGCAGAAGGGTATCGACCTGCTCACCGCCGTCGCGCCGGACCTCCTGGAAGGGGGCGCGCAGCTCGTCGTCCTCGGCACCGGGGATCCGGCCTACGAGGAGCGTTGGCGGCGGCTGGCCGAGCGCTACGCCCACCGGCTGTCGCTCACCCTCGGCTTTGACGCCGCGCGCGCCCAGCGGATCTACGCCGGCGCCGATCTCTTCCTGATGCCCTCGCGATTCGAGCCCTGCGGCCTGGGCCAGCTCATCGCCCTGCGCTTCGGGACGATCCCGGTCGCGCGTACGGTCGGCGGTCTGGCCGATACGGTCCACGATGTGGACGCCGACCCGCGACGCGGGAACGGCTTCACCTTCGCGCAGTACGAGCGCGCCGCGTTCTCCGGCGCGCTAGCGCGGGCCCTGCGGGCATTCGGCCGAGGCGAGGGCTGGGCCGCGCTTCGCGAGCGCGCGATGCGCGAGGACCACTCCTGGGCCGCCTCGGCCGCGCGCTACGTCGAGCTGTATCGTGACGCGATCGCCCGTCGGTAACGGCGCTCCCCAGCTCACCGCGTGCGCGTGCGGTCGTCCCGAAATGACCGAGTCGGGTGAGGTCGGCCCTTACGGACACCCCTGATGAACACTCCTGATGAACACGAATGGACACGACTGCGCTATTGACGGTCACCAGATGCGTGGCTAACTTCCCGGCAATGGCCGATGTGACGTTCGTCTCGCGTCGGGACACCGCCTTCCGGGAGTTCCCGCCGGCGTCGGCCCAGCTCGCCGTCGTCATCCCGTTCTATGGCGACCTCACGGTGTGGATCCGCCGGGAAGCCGAGAGCGGCTGGCTGTTCCCCACCAGCACGCGACGCTCGGGCGAGACGATCCTCGAGGTCGCGCGGCGCGAGCTCTGGGACTCGGCGCGGCTCGTCGCCGGACGCCTCGACCTGCTCGGCGCGATCCGCTCGACCATCCCCAAGGCCGCGACCTCGTACATCTACATGTGCGACGTGCGGCACGTCCCCTGGTCCTACGAGCCGCCTGGGGGCGTGGAGGAGATCGGGACGTTCACCCGCTCGCCGCGCCCACTGGCCTCTGATTGGAGCGAGGTCGTCCTCGACGCCGCGTTGCGCGCCCGCCGGACCGGGCTGCGCTAGCCGAGCCGGCGCCCGCCGAACCACCCCTCGCCCCGCCGACGCGTTGGCCCTTCTGGTCCGTTGCCGCGGTGGCGATCATCGCGTACGTCCTCGCGAATATCGCCGCGCTCGTCGCGATCGTGATCGCCGGCATCCGAGTCGCCGACCTCACCGGGGTCGGGCCGCGTCAGCTCTTCGTGCTCACGGTGGCCCAGGACCTCACCCTGGGCGGGAGCCTGCTGCTCCTCCTCAGGATCTGGCCACACATCGGGCCGGCCGATCTGGGCCTGCGGGTCCCGCCGGCGCCGCGCGTCGCCTTGGTCGTCGGCCTGGCGCTCTGGGGGATCTCCATCGCGATCGCGAACGCGCAAGCCCTGGCCCTCGGCGCGCATCCGCAGACCCTCGTGGTCGCCGTCGCGGCCCACCGCGGCCTCGAAGCGTTCGTCCTCGATATGGTGTCCGGTGCGGTCGTCGTGCCGTTGGTCGAAGAGCTCTTCTTCCGCGCGGTCATCTTCACGCTGCTCCGGCAGCGGATGCGGTTTGCCTACGCTGCGGTCATCTCGAGCGTGATCTTCGCCGTCGGCCACGATGTTGGATCGTGGCTCCCGGTCTTCGTCCTCGGCGTCGGTCTGGCCCTGCTGTATGACCGGCGGCACAGTCTGTGGACCAACGCCCTCGCCCACGGCGCGGTCAATGCGATCTCGTTCGCGCTCCTGTTCGTTATCCCGGAGTCGGCTTTCTAGCTGAACCTTTCCGAGCTGAACCTCTCCTAGCGGAACGCCGCCGCCAACGCGTAGTGGAGCTGCGGCCCGGGCAGCCCGTCGCCGTAGAAGTCGTCACCGATCCGGATCTCGAAGTGCAGGTGCGGGCCGCCTTCGGGGAAGCCTGAGCTGCCGACGGCGCCGATCACCGTGCCGGCCTCGACAAAGGCACCGGCCTGCATCCGGCCGACCGCCTGCAGATGGGCGTAACGGGTGACGATGCCGTCGCCGTGATCGATCCAGATCTGACGGCCGCGGATCCGGTCGAGGGTCCGCTCCGGGGTGTAGCCCAGGGCCAGCGCGTCGGCGAGCGCCGCATTCCGTTCGACCGCCGACCAGTCGGTGAAGTCCGCGTCGATGCGCAGGATGTGCCCGTCCTTCGCCGCGAGGACCGGCGTCCCCGCGGCGGCGGGGAAGTCGACCCCCTCGTGATAGCCGGCGCGATATTCGCGTGGCGAGTTCGGCAGGTAGCTCTCGCCTGCGGGGACATCCATCCCGGAGACCGGGTAGCGAAAGCCGCGGACCAAGCGCACGTGCGTCGCAAGCGTCTGGGGACTCGGCTCGGGGCTGGGACCGGCGATCGCGGTGGCGCGAGGGGTCGGAGTCGCCGCGGGAACGGCCAAGGCGCCACCACTGCGACCCGCCGTCGCGAAGACGGCGATGGCCGCGAACACAATGACGCCGACGACACCGATGAGCGGGCGCATATACTTGCCCAAGTTAACGCGTACGCCGACCTTTAAGAGCGGTCCTGCGAGGCCGACAAGGAAGTGCGAATGCCGACTCTGCTGACCGCCGATGAGCTGCGCCGCGCGATCGCCCGGATCGCGCATGAGATCGCCGAACGCGATCCCGACCTCTCGACCCTCGCGCTGGTCGGTATCCGCGCGCGCGGCGACCTCATCGCCGCCCGGCTCCACAAGGATCTCCGCGCGAACGAAGGCATCGATGTCCCACTGGGCTCGCTTGATATCACGCTCTACCGCGACGACCTGACCCGCATCGGGTATGCCCCGGTCGTCCGCGAGTCGAACCTCCCGTTCCGGGTGGACGATCGGACCGTGGTGCTCGTCGACGACGTTCTCTACACCGGACGGACGATCCGCGCGGCGATGGACGCCCTCGTCGATTACGGCCGGCCCCGGGCGATCCGTCTCGCGGTGCTCATCGACCGCGGACACCGCGAGCTCCCGATCCGCGCCGACTTCGTGGGGAAGAACATCGCGACGGCCGTCGGCGACGATGTGCGGGTCGATCTGGTGGAGACCGGTGG
>JAYVCA010000161.1:0-10274 GCA_043750135.1 Chloroflexota bacterium
CACCGTGCCCGAGGTCTCGATCGCCCGGCCGCGATCTTTGGTCAGCATGCCCGTGACGATGAGCTCTTCGTCGAGCGGCACCGGCTGTCGGAAGGTCACCGTGATCTTCCCGGTCACGCCCCAGATGCCCTGATGGAAGATCGCCCAGCCCATCGTCTCGTCGAGCAATGCGGTGACGATCCCGCCGTGAAGCGCGCCGTCGTATCCCTGATGGCGCTGCAGCCCGGTGTACCGGGCGGTCGCCCGGTTCGCGGCGACGTCGAAGTCGAGCTGCAGACCTGACGGATTCAGCCGTCCGCAGGCGAAGCACCAGTGCTCGAAGTCGACGCCGAGCTCGGAGAGGCGGGCCATTAGAGGTCGAGCTCGGCTTTCGCGGCGTTCGCCATGATCCACTTGCGGCGACCCTCGACCTCGTTGCCCATGAGCTCGTCGAAGACGTAATCGGCGAGCTCGGCATCCTCGATCGAGACCTTGCGGAGCGTGCGGGTCGCCGGGTTCAGCGTGGTATCCCAAAGCTGGCCGGCGTTCATCTCGCCAAGTCCCTTGTACCGGGCGACCGCCGGCTCGCGCCCCCCCTTGCCGTCGTCGGTGCCCTCGTCGGTCGAGGTCTCGAGGGCGGTCTCGGCGACCGACTCAGCTTCGGCGACGGCCTCACCACGCTTCGCGGCGGCCTTCTTCTTCCGGTCGTCCTTGTTCGCGCGCGCGAGGCTCTTGAGCTCCTTGATCGCCACGTCGCGCTCTCGGTCGGAATAGGTCCACCGGACCTCTTTCCCGAGCTGGAGCCGGTAGAGCGGCGGCTGGCCGATGTAGATCCGGCCTTGCTCGATGAGCGGCTTGAAGTGCCGATAGAGCAGCGTGAGCAGGAGCGTGCGGATGTGCGACCCGTCGACATCGGCGTCGGCGAGGATGATCGTCTTCCCGTAGCGGAGCTTCGAGGCGTCGAAGTAGTCGCCGATCCCGGTCCCCAGCGCGACGATGATCGCCTTGATCTCCTCGTTGCCGAGCATCTTGTCGGCGCGCGCCTTTTCGACGTTCAGGATCTTGCCCCGGAGCGGCAGGATCGCCTGGAACCGCCGATCACGACCGCTCTTGGCCGAGCCGCCGGCCGAGTTCCCCTCGACGACGATGAGCTCAGCCTTCTCCGGGTCGCGCTCCTGGCAATCGGCGAGCTTGCCGGGAAGGCTGAAGCCATCGAGCGCGCCCTTGCGCAGGACGAGATCGCGGGCTTTGCGTGCCGCCTCGCGCGCGCGGAACGCGGTGAGGCATTTCTCGACGATCCGCCGGCCGTCCTGCGGGTTCTCCTCGAGGTACTGGCCGAGCGCGTCGTTCACCGCGGAGGCGACCTGACCGGAGACTTCGGCGTTCCCCAGACGGGTCTTCGTCTGACCCTCGAATTGGGGCTCCTTGATCTTCACGCTCACGACCGCGGTGAGGCCCTCGCGCACGTCCTCGGCGGTGAGGTTGGGATCGGCCTCTTTCAGCGCGCCCGACTTGCGGGCGTAGGCGTTCAGCGTGCGGGTGAGCGCCGCGCGGAACCCGGTGAGGTGGGCGCCGCCGTCCATCGTGTTGATGTTGTTGGCGAACGTGTAGACCTTCTCGGCGAAGGTGTCGTTGTACTCGAACGCCACCTCGACCACGGTGTCGTTCTCGAACGACTTCTCGACGTAGATCGGCTTGTGCAGGGCGGTGTGGGTCTTGTCGAGGTGGCGGACGAACGAGACGACGCCGCCATCGAAGTAGTACCCCTCCTCGGCGCCATCGCGCTCGTCGTGGATCGCGAGGAACAGCTTCTTGTTCAGGTATGCGGTCTCGCGGAGCCACTGCGAGACGATCGAGCGGTCCCATTCGATGACCGGGAACACCTGCGGATCCGGCGCGAACGTCGTGATCGTGCCGGTGGGTCTGGTCTGGGGGTGCCATTCGAGCTCGGGCGGCGCGAACTTTCCCTTGGGGATGATGTGCACCTTGCTCGTCGGCTTCCCGCGCTGATAGGTCTGCTCGTAGATCTTTCCGTCACGGTGGACATTCACCCGCAGCTCGGTGGACAGGGCGTTGACCACGCTCACGCCGACGCCGTGAAGACCGCCGGCGACCTTGTAGCCGGCGCCGCCGAACTTGCCGCCGGCGTGGAGGATCGTGTGGACGACCTCGAGCGCGGACTTCCCGGTCTGCTTTTGGATGTCGGTCGGGATGCCGCGGCCATTGTCGGCGACGGTGATCTCGTTGTTCTTGTGGATCCACACGTCGATGCGGTCGCAGGTGCCGTTCATCGCCTCGTCGATCGAGTTATCGAGGACCTCGCGGACCAAGTGGTGCAGCCCGCGGAGGTCGGTCGTGCCGATGTACATGCCCGGCCGTCGCCGGACCGCCTCGAGGCCCTCGAGGACCTGGATGTCGGCGGCGCTGTACGAGCTCGCGCCGTTCTTGGCCCTGATCGGGCCCTTGGCCGTGTCCGTGCCGCTCGTCTTCGTCGGTGCTTTGACCGCCATTCCCTCTCCTACCGCCCTACCCGCGCCCCGCGCGGATCAGCAGCTCGTAGAGCCGCTCGAAGTCGTCGTCGGAATAGAACTGGATCGCGATGCGCCCGCCCTTGCGGCCGCGCTGGATCTCCACCTTCGTGCCGAGGGCGGTGCGCAATTCCGCCGCGAGCCCCGCGACGTCCGGGTCCGCGCCTCGCACGCGGCCCCGCGGCTTTCCGGGGACCCGGACCATCTTCCGCGCAAGCGCCTCGGTCTCGCGGACCGAGAGGCCCTTCGCCAGGATGTCGCCGAGCGCGCTGATCGCTTCCGAAAGTGGTAGCGGGAGGAGCGCGCGCAGGTGGCCTTCGCTGATCTTCCCGTCCTGCACCGCGTCCTGGAGGATCTGGGGGGCGGAGAGCGCGCGCAGCGTATTCGCCACGCCGGAGCGCGACTTCCCGATGCGCTCGGCGAGCGCCTCTTGCGTCAAATCGTACGTCTCCATCAGGAGCTTGTAGGCCCGAGCGGTCTCGATCGCGTTCAGGTCGGCCCGCTGGACGTTCTCGACCAGCGCCAGCTCGAGGCGGTCGCCGACGTCCTCGCGGATGACTCCGGGGATCGTGGTCTTCCCGGCGACGCGCGAGGCCAGGACCCGACGATGTCCGGCGACCAGCTCGTAGCCGTCGCCCTGTCTAGATACCACTATTGGTTGCAGCACGCCATGGGCCCGGATCGAGGCGGCGAGCTCGTTGATCCCTTCGCTGTCGAAGCGGGTCCGGGGCTGCTGGCGGTTGGGGACGATCCGCTCGAGCGGGATCTCGTTCGTCGCGCTCAGCCGAGATCCTTCCGGGAGCGCGCGCTCGCCGGCGGATGGAGTGACGGGGCCGAGGAGCGCATCGAGGCCCCGGCCGAGGCCGGTGCGGGCCATCAGCTCGTCACCCCGCCGAGGGCGATCGGCGTCCGTGCCGCCAGGCGCATCGCCACCTCTTGGGCCAGATCGCTATAGGCCTGTGCAGCCCGCGAACCCGGGTCATACACCGATATCGGCTTGCCATGGCTCGGCGCCTCCGCCAGGCGGACCGCACGCGGGATCCGGACCCGGGCGACCAGCTGTGGGAAGTGTCGGATGACCTCCTCGGTCACCTGCATCGAGAGCCGATTTCGGCGGTCCTCCATCGTGAGCACGATCGCCAGCACCTCCAGGCGGGCATTGAGGCGGACCCGGACCGCCTCGATCGTCGCCAGGAGCTGGGCCAAGCCCTCGAGCGCGTAGTACTCGCACTGGACCGGCACGAGCACCGCATCAGCAGCGACCAGCGCATTCACCGTCAGGAGGCCGAGTGACGGTGGGCAGTCGATCAGCACGGTGTCGTACTCCCCCGCCTTCGGCAGCGCCTCGCGCAGCCGGAATTCGCGCGCGAGGAGCGGGACCAGCTCGACCTCAGCGCCGGCCATATCTGGGGAGGACGGAACGATGTCCAGCCCCGGAACGCTGGTCGGTTGGATCGCCTGGGCGATCGGCTCGTCGCGCACCAGAACGCCGTAAATAGACCGCGGCTGCTGCTTGCTCACGCCCAACCCGCTCGTGGCGTTCGCCTGCGGATCCAGGTCGACGAGCAGGACCCGAGAGCCCTTCTCGGCGAGCGCGGCAGCTAGGCTGATGGCGGTCGTCGTCTTCCCCACTCCGCCTTTCTGGTTACTGATCGCGAGGACGTTCATGCTCTGTCACACGTGAAACAATCGCGGCGGGGACGCGAAAATGGGGCCCTGTCATGCGTCACCGAGGTGGCCTATTGTACCGGAAAGCGCCACGAGACCGAAATTGGATTTGACTGCGGAAGTGTACTGATACTCATTCTCACTGCGTTGACTGCGCTGGCGGGCTACCTTCTGGGGAGCATTCCTACCGCGCTCATCGCTGCCCGCCTGGCCGGCCGTCCGGACCCTCGTACGGTGGGGACGGGGAATGCCGGCGCGACCAATGTCGCGCTTTCGGTGCATCCTCTGGCCGGACTCGCGGTCTTCCTGATCGACACCGGCAAGGGGTATCTCGCCGGCGTTGCCGGACTCGGGATCGGCGGTCCGACGGTCGGGGCACTCTGCGCTCTCGCTGCGGTCATCGGGCAGATCGCACCGGTCTTCGCTGGATTTCGCGGTGGAAAAGGCGTCGCCACGACCTTTGGCGGCTATATCGCGCTGGATCCGGCCATCGCGATCGCCGCACTCGGCCTGTGGGCCCTGAACAGCCTGGTCGTCGTGCGGCGATTCGTTCCGGGGACGGTGCTGACCCTGCTGCTGCTGGTCGCGCTGGCGGCGGTCGTCGCCGGGCCGTCACTTCTCGGGTATGCGATCGGCGTCGCACTCCTCGGGATCGTCGTACATCGTCACGATCTTGCTGCGTGGCGACGCGGTGAGATCCCCACCGTACGGCAAGCCCTGCGTGATAATCGAAAGCGCACATGAACGCGATGAGCCCCGCGCAGTGGAGTCCGGTCACGAAGCGCATCGTCGTGCTCCTCCTCCTCGCGGTTGCGGTGTATGTGGTCTCTCGAGCCGGGGACATCGTCCGACCGTTCATCTGGGCCGCGGTCCTGAGCTACGTCCTCCTTCCCCTGGTACGCCTGCTCGAGCTGCGTCTGACCCACCGCCGCGGTGCCGCCGCGGCGATCGTGTTCCTGGCTCTGCTGGCGCTCATCGCGACTGGGGCGCGGCTGCTGGTCCCGCTGGCGATGGAGCAAATGGCGACCTTCCAGCGCTCGCTACCAGATTTGGTTTCAAACGCCCAAAACACCATCGTCGAGTCCCTCAATCAGCTGGGCATGGAGGATCTCGCTCCGGTCGTCTTTGGGCCCGTCGGCGCCGCGCCGGTCGAATTCACTCGCAGCGCGGCGAATTTGGCGGTCCCGTTCATCGTGGGGTTCGGCCACTTTCTGCTCGAGTTCCTCATCTTCCTCATTGCCACATTCTTCCTGCTCCGCGACTGGCCACGGCTGATCAGCTGGATCGGCCGGCTCGCCCCACGGCGCTACCGCCACGAGCTCGTCCCGCTCGGCCAGCAGGTGAACCTCCTCCTCGGTCGGTACGTTCGCGGCCAGCTGGTCCTCATCGTGATCATGTGGGTCGCCACGACGATCGCGCTCACCGCCTTCGGCGTCCCATTCAGCTTCCTGCTCGGGTTCATGACCGGGGTCCTCGAGATCATCCCGATCATCGGACCGATCACCGCCGGGGCGATCGCGTCGCTCGTCGCGCTCGGCCACCCGAACCCATTCGGCTGGTCGCAGCTCATCTACGTGGCCGCGATCGCGATCATGTACACGATCCTCCGCCACGCCGAGGACTATTTCGTCATCCCGTTGGTGATCGGCCGGATCGTGCGGCTCCACCCGGCGGTCGTGATCTTCGCCCTCCTTGGTGGGGGAGCCCTGTTCGGGCTCATCGGGGTGCTCCTTGCGGTCCCGGTCGCGGCGACGCTCCGGCTGGTCCTTATCTACGTCAGCGCGAAGCTCCGCGACGAGGATCCCTTCCCGCGTCTCGAGGAGGAGCTCGCCGCCGAGGAGCTCACGCCGGGGGCCGATGCCCGCAAGATCCGTCCGGCCGCGCACCCCTGATGGGCCTGCACCGCTGATGGGATCTATCAGCTGATGGGATCCATCAGACCGACCGGATCGGTCCGGGCGTAGCGTCGGCGGGCATCCCCGCGTTCCGTAGGAAGAGGAGGGACCGTTGCGCATCGCGCTCGCCATCGGCGTCCCCCTCGTCGCCGCACTCCTCCAGGGGTCGGTGATCCCATTTCTCACGATCGGAGGTGCCCGCCCGAACATGCCACTCCTCGTCGCGGCCTCGTGGTCCCTCGCCGCTGGCGCGGGGGAGGCGGTCTGGTGGGCGTTCCTCGGCGGTCTCGCCGCGGATCTGTTGTCCGGCGGGCCGCTTGGCGCCTTCGCGCTCGCGATCTTGCCCCCCGTTGCGGCGATCGGCCTTGGCGAGCGCTCGATCGTCCGCCCGGCGGGGGTCGCCGCCGGCGCGGCTCTCGTCGGCGTGGCGGCGTTCGCCGCCGGAGGGCTGTACCTCGGCGCGCTGGTGCTGGCCGGGCAGCCGCTCCCGGCGCCCGCGGTCCTTGCCGCGGAAACGGCCGGCGGCGCGATCTACACCGGTCTCCTCGCGATCGCTACCTATCCGCTCGCCCGCCGGGTCCGTCGAGCGACCGAAAAGCAGGCATCCTTTTGACGATGGCCACCGATCCGCGCGCGTTCGTCCGTACCCGTCGCGTCGTCGCGATCGGGCTCGTCGTGGTCGTGCTGCTCGGCATGCTCACCGTGCGCCTTTGGGATCTCCAGGTGACCAACGGCGCGCGCTATCGCGCGCTGGCCGACGACAACCGGATCCTGCGCCTCCCGGTGACCGCCGACCGTGGGATCATCCTCGATCGCACCGGGAAGATCCTGGTGCGGAACATCCCGGGGTTCGCGGTGAGCATCGTGCCCGTCGACCTGCCGCGGATCCGCGAGATCGATGTCGCCGGTCGCCTCGGCGTGCTCGTCGGCCGCGAGGGGCAGGAGATCCTCGAGCTCATCGCGGCGCAGCGCGTGCGCAATCCCTACGAGCCGGTGAAGGTATCGACGAAGCCGATCGCGCGTGAGGTCGCCCTGCTCCTCGCCGAGCGCGCAGAGGCGTATCCCGGCGTGCGCATCGACGCCGAATCCATCCGGCAATACCTCGACGGCCCGTTGTATTCACCGCTGATGGGCTACGTGGGTCCGATCCGTCCGGATGAGCTTGAGCTCAAGCGCGATGCGGGCTATCTCCCGACCGACGACGTCGGTCGCACCGGCCTCGAGTGGGAGTACGAGCGGTACCTCCGCGGGACGTACGGCTGGCGTGAGGTCGAGCGGGACGCCGCGCAGCGCGAGATCAAGACGCTCGCCGAGACGCCGCCCGCCCCAGGCGGAAATCTCAAGCTCACGGTCGACGACCGGCTCCAGCGGATCATCGCCGCGGAGCTTCAGGCCGGCGTGGACAAGGACGCCTTCACCCAGGGTGTCGGCGTCGCGATCAACCCGCAGAACGGCGAGATCCTGGCGATGGTGAGCACCCCGGCCTACGACAACAACGTGTTCATCCGCGGCGTCACCACCGCCGAGATGAAGGCCTTCAACTCCGACGACCGGCACCCGCTGGTGAACAAGGCGGTGGGGGAGATCTACCCGCCGGGCTCGACGTTCAAGATGGTGACCGGTCTCGCCGCCCTCACCGATGGCACCGCCAACCGGAACACCCAGGTGAACGTGACCTCGAATTCGTTCAGCATCTCCGGCACGAGCTTCTTCGACTGGCGCGCGCACGGCCTGCTCGACTTCGTGAATGGGTTCGCGCACTCGAGCGACATCTACTTCTATTCGCTCGCCGGGGGCAGCCCGATGAGCGGCGTCCGCGGCGTCGGACCTGACGCGATCGCGAAGTACGCGCACATGCTCGGCTTCGGACAGCGGACCGGCATCGATCTGCCCGGAGAAGCGAACGGGATCATGCCCGACCCGGCCTGGAAGCAGGAGGTCTTCGGCGAGCCGTGGTCCATCGGCAACACCTATCACGAAGCGATCGGCCAGGGCTTTGTCGCCGTCACCCCGCTCCAGCTGGTGAACGCCTACGCCGCGGTCGCGAACGGCGGCACGGTGTACGTCCCGCACCTGTTGAAGGAGGTCGACGACCTGCTCGGTAACCCGCTGCTGGTAAAGCCGCCCGAGGTGGCCCGGAAGCTCGAGATGAAGCCCGAAGATCTTCGGCTCATCCGCGAGTCGGCGCGCCGCGTCGTGACGGTCGGCCACGCCTACATGCCGAACGCGAAGCTTCCGATCGCCGGGAAGACCGGCACCGCCGAATTCGGACCGTCCGGCGGCCGCGACAGCGCGGGCCGCAACCTCCTTGGCTTCCACAACTGGTTCGTGTCGTTCGTGCCCAAGGCCGACAACACCGACCCGACCGCGGAGATCGCGATGGTCCTGTTCACCTTCAACTCGAGCAAGAGCCTCTGCGACTCCTGCCTCAACCCGGCGGTCGCGATGACCCAGCGGATCTACGAGACCTATCTTCTCGGCGCGCCGGCCGGCGACAAGAAGGCGAGCCTCCCATGAGCGTCGGACCGGTCACGATGGCCCGCGCCGCCTCACCGTTGCACGACCGGCCGACGTTCCGGCGGCTTGAGCAGATCGATCCCTATCTCTTGCTCGCGACGCTTCTTCTGGTGGCCTACGGCCTGGTCATCGCCTACTCGACATCGTTCGAGGACCGGACCACCACCGATCCCCTCCAGTCGGTCGCGAAGGCCGTGGTCTTCGCCGTGCTCGGCCTTGGGCTCATGGCCGCCGTCGCGTACTTCGACTACGCCTGGTTCGGGGTGCTCGCGCCGCTCCTCTATCTGCTGACGATCGGGCTCCTGATCCTGGTGCTCGTCATCGGCCACAACATCCTCGGCGGTCAGCGGTGGGTGACCATCGCCGGGCAGAAGTTCCAGGTGAGCGAGTTCGCGAAGGTCCTCATGATCGTCGTTCTGGCGAAATGGTTCGCCGATCGGCACGATCGGATCCAGTCCCCGCTCGTCCTGCTCGGAGCCCTCGTGCTGCTGATCCCGCCGTGGGCGCTCGTCTACCGCCAGCCGGATCTCGGCACCAGCCTGGTCTTCGTCGCGATCTTCTTCGGGATGGCGTTCATCGCCGGGGCGCGGCTCTGGCAGCTCGCTTCGCTCGTAGCCATCGGCATCGCCTCATTCCCGCTCGTCTGGTCGTTCCTCCAGGGGTATCAGCGCGCGCGGCTCACGGCATTCCTGGATCCCTATGCCGACCCGCAGGGCGCGGGCTGGAACATCATCCAGTCGCTCATCGCGATCGGCTCCGGCCAGGCGATGGGGAAGGGGCTGACCGCCGGCACCCAATCTCCGCTGGGCTATCTGCCGATCGCCGAATCGGATTTCGTCTTTGCCGGGCTGGCCGAGGACCTCGGCTTCGTGGGCGCGCTCATCTTGTTCGCGTTGTTCGCGGTGCTCCTCGTTGCGGCGCTCCGCATCGCCGTGCGGGCCCGCGATCCGTTCGGCAACTATGTCGCCGGCGGCGTCGTCGCGATGCTCGCGTTCCAGATCGTGGTGAACGTTGGCATGGCGATGTCGCTCATGCCGGTCACCGGGATCCCGCTCCCGTTCATCTCCCATGGCGGGTCGTCATTGCTGTCGATCTGCCTCGCTCTCGGAATGCTCCAGTCCGTGGCGATGCGCCGCGACCAGAACCGCCTCCGGACCTAACCCCTTCGCGTCGGCGACCGAGTGGACCCGGTGGACCCGGTGGAATGGATCGGATCGAGCGGCACGGGCGGGAGCGCCAGAACATCCGCCGGCACGTTGTAGAACGGGCCAGCCGGATCGAACAGCGGATCGCCGGCGGCGATGCGCGCGCGGATCGCGTCGCGCGTCGCGCGCACCGCGACCTGCTCGGCCGGCGCAAGCCCCCCGATCTGGTGCTCGTCCTTTTCGGAGACCAGCCCAGCGGGATCGATCAGCACGTCGAGGTAGAGATCGAGATACTCGATCACCGTGTGGCCGATCCGATTCCATCGGACGACGTCGATGTAGAAGCGTTTGGCTCCCCCCGGACCGTGGCAGCTCAAGGCGAACGGCAGCCCGCCCCCG
The DNA here is from genome assembly GCA_043750135.1 of Chloroflexota bacterium. Lineage (GTDB taxonomy): Bacteria > Chloroflexota > Limnocylindria > P2-11E > P2-11E > UBA4735. The sequence goes on from JAYVCA010000161.1 coordinate 10,132, forward strand.
AAGATGCCGATACCGTCGTGCTCCTGGGTCCAGCCTCCGAGCGGATTCCACCATGGCGTCCCGGCTGGCTGGTACACCCGGACCAGCCCATCCTGGTCGGCGAGACGGTACCCGGACCGCCGTTGCCAGAGCGAGCCACCGGG